>JAGCPJ010000009.1 GCA_017965765.1 Bacteroidales bacterium | reverse complement strand
TCGTGCGCGGCGCCTTCGAATACCAAGGCCAGAAGTGCTCCGCCGCTTCTCGTGCCTACATCCCCGCTTCGATGTGGACCGACGTGAAGACCCGCGTGGGCGACATGATGAGCACCATCAAGATGGGTGACGTGAAAGACTTCACCAACTACGTCAACGCCGTCATCGACGAGGCTTCGTTCGACAACTGCAAGGGCTACATCGACCGCGCCAAAGCCAGTGCCGATGCCGAAATCGTGTTCGGCGGCAACTGCGACAAGAGCGTGGGTTACTTCGTGGAGCCCACCGTCATCCTCGCCAAGGTACCGAACTACGAGAGCATGGTGGAAGAGATCTTCGGACCCATCATCACCATCTACGTGTATGACGACAACAAGTTCGAGGAGATGCTGGATGTTTGCGACCAAAGTTCACCTTACGCCCTCACTGGCGCCTTCTTCGGCAACTGCATGAAGGCCCAAAGGATTGCCAACGATAAGCTGCGTCATGCAGCCGGCAACTACTATGTGAACGACAAGCCCACAGGCGCTGTGGTCGGTATGCAGCCCTTCGGCGGTGCACGCGCCAGCGGCACCAACGACAAGGCCGGTGGCCTGTGGAACCTCATCCGCTGGACCAGCCCACGCGCCATCAAGAACACCTTCGTTCCTGCTGCCGCCTACGGGTATCCGTTCCTTGCGAAAGATTAAGGTTTATTCCTTTCGATTTGAAAAAATCCGTCAAATACTTTTGACGGATTTTTTTATTTATTATCATTGACTTAATTCTAATCATAGTATTATCTTTGCAAAAAAAGATAGTATTATGAAAAAAAAAGCAAAAACCGCAAAACAAGATTCCATTAAGGTAGGTCGTCTAAAGCTCACAATAGCTCGGAAAATCAATCGTAAATGCGCAGATATATACCTGACAAACAATTATTTAAAACATATTGAACGTCGTCACAAAACCGAATTGGAGAAAGTGGGATTGTCAGCCATCGACTTCGTAAAAGCCGTTGTGAAAGGCTATAACCAAATTCGTGAAGGTTCAGGCAATTCGATATTGCTGGTAATCTTTCACGGAGACCTGAACTATACTGCCGGAATCGACCTTTGCTTGTCGGGTGATTATTGGGAAGTGAAGACCGCCGAGCCGAGAAAAACTGAGGATATCATAAAAAGAAAACTTCTATGGGAAAAGTAGCACACACTTTTCAACGGATAGCCGCCTTCCGTTTCCTTAAACATCCCAGGCCATTTCGACGGTTCACCTGAGACTAGTGCTTGGAACCACAGAAGTTTCCTACGCTGCAAATATACAAACTTTTTTCACTCCGCAAGGCTTTTAACGGAAAAAATGTTTGTTTATTCCTTGATTGACATTTTTTTACTATTTTTGAACGTTAAAAAAACGAACCCATGTCAATCCACAAAAACAACCTTGTTCGGATGGCCATGACGCTGTTCATGATGCTAACGATGACTTTAACGGCCTCGGCCACGGACTTCATCACCGACGTGATGGTCGCCGGCAACCAAAACCAAAGCCAGTTCAACTCCCTTATAGGAGACCTGCAAGGGCAGGGCTGGACAGACATCAACCAAGACCTGAACCAGGGCTGCGGCTCGGGCAGCTACTACATCCACTTGCTTTACAAGAAGCAGAGCAGTCCGGGCAACACCGGCACACCCATCACCGGCTTCTACATCAGGACGGGTGCCAATCCGCCCGACAACCTGACCTACCAAGGACGCACCTACTACCTTGCTCCATGCCAAGGAAGCGACAACTTCGTCAGTGGCCACGGCGACCTGAACGCGGGCTGCGGCTCTGGTAGCGCCTATATCTTCCTTTATTACACCAAGGATGCCTTTTCGAACAACCACGGCGTCACCGGCATCACCTTCAACGACACACAAAGCGATGCGGTAGGCGAAAACGGCGGCAGCACCGGCTATGACCTCAACACGGGCTGCGGCTCCAACTCGGCCTACATCTACATGCACCTCACCACCACTTCGGGTGCCAACGTGGTGACCCTATGCTCGGGTAGCGGAAACGTACAACTCCTTCATGGCCATATCCTCACTGGAACGGGCGGTGCCGAGACTCATGTCACCATCGCCGATGGTGCCACGGTGACCTTAAGCGGTGTGAACATCACTTCCATTGCCAACAACGATAGCCACCAATGGCCGGGCATCAGTTGCTTGGGCAATGCCACCATCGTTTTAGGGGAAAGCACGACCAACAACGTGAAGGGAGGATATCGAAGTTCCGGCATCCATGTAGCCGAATACAAGACCCTCACCCTCCAAGGCAACGGTACGCTTAACGCCACTGGAGCTCAGTATGCGGCGGGCATCGGCAGCTACAACCAATCCCCTTGCGGCAACATCACCATCAATGGCGGCACCGTCAACGCCACCGGCGGTCAATATGCCGCGGGCATCGGCAGTGGCAGCGATAACTGCTCTTGCGGCTCCATCAGCATCAGGGGCGGCACCATCAACGCCACGGGCGGTGACGGTGCCGCGGGAATCGGCAGTGGCAATAACCATTCTGATTGCTGGCACATCTCCATTTACAATACGGTGACCCGTGTCACCGCCACAAAAGGCACGGGCTGCGACAACGCCATTGGCGCGGGTGGTAATGGTAGCACCTGCCAATCCGTCACCATCGGCGACGTGGAGACAGGCTTCATCACACAAAGCCCCTTCGTCACTTTTCCCTACACCGTCGCCTTCAACGCCAACGGCGGCACAGGCTCGATGGCCAACCAGAATTTCATGTACAACGTGGAACAAGTCCTTTTCGGCAGCATTTTCACCCGCACTTACTACGCATTTGAAGGATGGGCCACCACGGCCGACGGGCCAAAGGTGTATAACGACGAGCAGAGTGTCATCAACCTAACCCAAACTCCTAACGCCACCGTGACGCTCTACGCAAAATGGTTATTTGTAGGGTCGATACCTGGAGAGATTGTACTCCATGACGGCGACACCCTCACTGGCATAGGCGGTGCCCACACCCATGTTTTCATTGCCGATGGCGCCACGGTGACCTTCAGCGGCGTGGACATCACATCCATCCTCGAAGACGATAACCACCAGTGGCCAGGCATCACCTGCTTGGGCGATGCCATCATCGTTTTGGCCGAAGGCATGACCAACAGCGTGAAGGGGGGAATTGACAATCCGGGCATTTACGTACCCCAAGGCCATACCCTCACCCTCCAAGGCAGCGGCACGCTCAACGCCACTGGCGGGTATAGAGGTGCCGGCATCGGCAGCGGATGGAGTTCCTCTTGCGGCAACATCACCATCAGCGGCGGCAACGTCACGGCCATTGGCGGTCAATATGCCGCGGGCATCGGCAGCGGACGGAGTTCCTCTTGCGGCACCGTCACCATCAGCGGCGGCAACGTCACGGCCATTGGCGGTCAATATGCCGCGGGCATCGGCAGCGGATATTCTTATTCTTCTTGCGGCAACATCACCATCAATGGCGGCATCGTCAACGCTACTGGCGGTGAACTTGCCGCGGGCATCGGCAGCGGAAGGGCTTCCTCTTGCGGCAACATCACCATCAGAGGTGGCACCATTACGGCCACTGGTGGGTATAGAGGTGCCGGCATCGGCAGCGGATGGCCTTCCTCTTGCGACAACATCGCCATTAGCGGCGGCACCGTCACAGCCACTGGTGGCGACAATGCTGCGGGCATCGGAAGCGGATGTAATTCCTCTTGCGGCAACATCACCATCAGCGGCGGCACCGTCACAGCCACTGGCGGCGACAATGCTGCGGGCATCGGAAGCGGCTACTGGCATTCCTCTTGCGGCGACATCATCATCACCAACGGTGTGACCCGCGTCATCGCCACAGCTGGCCAAGACTACAACAACGCCATTGGTGCGGGAAATCATAACAGCACCTGCGGCACCGTCACCATCGGCGACGTGGAGACCGGCTTCATCACCCAAAGTCCCTTCGTCACCTTCCCCTACACTGTCGGCTTCGACGCCAACAGCGGCACCGGCACAATGGACAACCAAAGTTTTATGTATAACGTGGCACAACACCTCACCGCCAACAGTTTCACCTACTCGGGTCACGCGTTCCAAGGATGGGCCAACAACGCCGAAGGACCAAAGGTGTATGACAACGAGGAGAGCGTGAGCAACCTGGCCGACACCATCGCCACCGTCACGCTATACGCCAAATGGGAAGCCCTGCCTAGCACCACCCTACCCATACTGGGCTACGGCACGGGCAGTGGCGGCTGGCATCTCATCGCCTCCCCACTACTCGACGCCATCGATCCCGCCACAGTCGGCAACATGATTCCCGACAATGCCGCACGCTACGACCTCTACCGATTCAACCCCTCTCACGAAGGAAACGAATGGGAGAACTACAAAGCCGACAGCGTCTTCATGCTCGAAACAGGCAAAGGCTACCTCTACGCCAATGCCGACGATGTGACACTCACCTTCATCGGCACGCCTTATACCGGCAACGGCGAGGTCGAACTGGTCTATGACTCAACGGACGAAAGGAAATGCTGGAACCTGGTGGGCAACCCGTTCAACAGCGACGCGACCCTCGACAGGGAGTATTATGTAATGAGCTCCGACGGCACAGGCCTCAACCCAGAACCCATCCCGGCCACCACCCCCATCCCACCCTGCACCGCCGTGTTCGTAAAGGCCGTGGCTGCTGGAGACAAGGCGGTTTTCACCCAGGTGACACCGTGATTCCATATTGCTATTTATTTAATAGCCATCTTATCAAGCTCCTTTTGCCATGAAAAAAGCACTATTCCTATTTATACTCTGCCTTACCTTGGGCTTCCTCAACGCCCAACAGCACTATCAGTTCCGCACTGACACGAAATCAGGATTGCAACTAATAAGCAGTACTGCTGATGGACTCAAACTGCACTATACTCTTTCTGAAATCGACATTGCAGCCATTGACAATGGTGAGGAAAAAGGACAAGAAATAGTGCTCAAAGGTTGTTTCGGTTCCTCCGCAGAAGGCATGCCCAACCTCCCCGTTGAAAACCGATACATTGCCGTGCCACATGGCGCCGCCGTCAGTATTACGGTGACAACCAATGCCTCAAAAACCTTGTCGGGCATTGACTTGCTTCCAGCAGCAGCCCCTCAAGGGAACACCGAACCCGATCTCCCAGTATTGCACAAAGACCCCACTGTATATCACAAAAACGCCTTCTTCCCCGCACAACAAGCAGCACTCTCCGACGTTTCAAAGATCAGAAACCTGGATGTCGTGATGCTCAGCCTATCCCCCATCCGATACAATCCCGTGAGAAAGACCTTGGAAGTAGCCTATGACATGGATATTGAGATCCGTTTCGAAGGAGGTGACGGCACCTTCGGCGAAGCCCGCTACCGCAATCCCGACTGGGACAACATCCTGCGGAATCTGGTCATCAATGGCGACATGCTCCCCGAAGCACATTACTATGACCTTGTCAACCAAGCCATTCGCGACGGTGAGGAAGGCTGTGAGTATCTCATCATTGCCCCTGATGACGAAAGCATCCTCCCCTGGGCCGATACCTTGAAAAACTTCCGTATGCGGCAAGGCGTTCTTACCAAAGTGGTCACCACCAGTGAATGCGGGGGCAATGACCCCGATGCCATCTGGAATTATGTGTACAACGCCTACGAAAACTGGGCCATCCCGCCGGCGGCCGTGTTGTTGTTCGGGGATTATCTCCATGACAACCCCAACAGCATCAATCCCTACATCTATAACCTTGTATCATGGCAAGGCTATTATTATGATTACGTCACCGACAACCCCATCGTTGACATGAATGGAGATAGCGCCCCTGACATTGCCATGACCCGCATGACGGTCACCACCCCCGAGGAATACCAACATCAAGTGGAGAAGATCATCCGTTACGAGCTCACCCCACCCATGGATCCTTTGTATTATGACCATCCCGTCATCACCTCAGGTTACCAGCACAACACCTGGTTCATGTTCACCTCGCAAAGCGCCAATGGCTTCTTCCGTAACAAGCTCGGCAAACACCCGACAAACCTCTATATGGTCTATGACCAAGAAAACCCCCTCCCCACCCCGCCACAATCGCTTTGGTCCACCGCCTACAACACCCAAGCTGCATTGGACTATTTCGGACCTTCAGGAGAGAACTACATCCCCCAATCCATCGGAGACCTTGACGAATGGATGGACCGCATGGATAACAGACCATTGATTGAAGCACTTGAAAAAGGATCTTTCCTCACCCTCTTCCGCGACCATTCCTATGATGCAGGTTGGGCTTGTCCCGCATTCGACAACCGGGAACTCATCCAAGTCAAACTCAAGGACCCCACCTTCGTTCTTTCGATTGGATGCCTATGCGCTGATTTCACATTGCATGGCGCAGTAACCGGTGTTTACAGTGACTGTTTCAACTCCAAATTCAATAAGTTGGATGCAGGTTCCATCGGCAGCATCGGCGCTTCCGCCGGCACCTACACCCAGCACAACGACCTTTTGGCTTGGGGATTCTTGGACTATATCTTCCCCGAATTCATGAGCACTTTGGGCAGCAGCACCGCACCCCTCTTTGCCCGTCCTTCCTACGCTCTTCTGGCAGCGAAGCTTTTCCTGAAAGAACAGGTGTTCATCCCTTATACAGAACAGCCCGCTTTCGCCGATAGAACCATGCACCTCTTCAACCATCTCGGTGAGGGCTATCTGAGCCTCTTCACCGAAGTCCCGTCCCCCATCACCTATACCGCCATCCCCTTCCATTTCGGTGATCAAGGCCAATACACCTTTACAGCAGAGGAAGGTTCCTTGGTGTGTTTTTCCACTGACGACGAGATCCTAGCTGTAGCTTTGGCCGATGGCACACCCCAATCCGTCACCCTGCCACTGATGGAAGAAGGCACCCGATTCACAATGACACTGACCAAACAAAATGGCCTTCGAACCGCAACGGAGATTACCGCCATCGAATCTGGACATCCTTACGTCTATGTGGACGATTTCACCATCCGTGATTATGACGGGAATGGCCAACCCGACTATGGCGAAGTCATCAGCCTTAACCTCTCCCTGCACAACATTGGGCAACTGCCCTCAGAAGGTGGCAGCATCACCCTTCTCAACGATTCACCC
Organism: Bacteroidales bacterium; assembly: GCA_017965765.1. GTDB lineage: Bacteria > Bacteroidota > Bacteroidia > Bacteroidales > F082 > Limimorpha. The sequence goes on along the minus strand of JAGCPJ010000009.1, from coordinate 8,228 downwards.
TATTATGAGGTCGTCGAAGGTAACGCATCTTATCCTGCCGTGGACATCGACAGCCATGTTGCACTGACCGATGCCCTCACTTTCAGGTTGGCGGAAAACGTTCCCGACCAAACCAACGTGCCACTGATGGTGCGTTTCACCGATGGAGGCCGCAGCCATGAGCACACCGTCACCATCGTTGTCACCGCTCCCAACATCACCATCAACCCCGATTTCGACTACTCGTGTTCAGGGTTTCCAAGCACCCATATCAGTGCCAATGGAACCACCAAGATCACGCTATCCGTTAAAAACACCGGTCACTCCAAAAGCCAACCCTTGCAGGCCTTTATGAATCTCAAAGCACCCTTCGTGACCGCCAGCCCTTCCCAGCCAACGGCCGTCGGACTGGAACCAGGTGAACAAACCAACCTCATCGTAACCACAGTAGCGAATGAAAACGAGGGTAGTAACACATGGCTACAGTCCCAAACGGAGATCCGCTATGGATCATACCGCTCCACATTGGACAATATCGTACAGTTTGGATGCATCTTTGAGGGATTCGAAACCAGCGCCCCCGCTGTCCAAATGAGCAACCACTCCACAACGAGTTGGTTTTACGATGACACCGATGCTGTGGAAGGAGAACGCTGCTTCGCGGTGAACAATATTACAGGCACCAGCACACTGATGATGGGAACCAACGGGGATATCAACATCCCATCAGCCATGTCCTTGTTCTACAAAAACAAAACCGCAGATACACTCAATGTCATTTACCGCGATCCCAACGGCTCCAGCCAACTCACCGTCCCATTGATAGGCAATGACTCATGGCAATACCTGGAAATCCCCGTCCAGGTAAACAAACAAGCTCGTTTCTCCCTGAAAATCAACGACTCCAATGGAATTGGCAACTATGCCAAGATCGACAACGTCTGCTTCCCCTCAAGATTCAATCCAGTCGCCTGCGCCGGTGACATCCTCGTTTCCTGTGGCAGCACACCCGTGGACATCACCACCGCCTACGCTTACAACTGCCAATCCGTGCTCTGGACCACCAGCGGTGACGGCACTTTTGAGCCGGAAGACGCTGTCATGACAACATACACACCTGGAAATCAAGATGTCGTCAACGGAACAGTCCTACTGACACTCCGGGCCTCAAACAACAATGCCATGCATGAGCATTCCACTCCATTGCTCCTAGGCAACATCCCCTCGACCAACATCCAAGGCGAAGAAATGGTCAACCTCTCTCTCAACCCCGTGAGCCATTACTCCATTCTCCCCATTGACGGTGCAAGTTACCAGTGGTCTCTGATCCCAGCCAAGGCTGGAGACATCCAGAAAAATGGCAATGAAGTAAATATCGTTTGGAATACCACCGAAGAAGTAGCCTTCGCCCTGCTTACGGTGACAATTGAGAACGAATGCGCCTCCAGAACCCTCAGGAAAAATGTGTTATTGTCAGGCTATTCCATTCCTGAATGGGACGCTTCAATACCGGCCGAGGCCTATCTGTACAACCTCCTGGGTGAACTGATCTGCACCTTTAACACCACCCATTCAGACATTGACAAGATCATGATCCCGCGGGACATCCATCTCCCGTCCAGTATCTATATCCTCAAACTCAACACTCCCAACGGTAGTATATCAAAGAAAATCCTCATACAATGAAAACACTCCTACGACTCTTTTTAGCTACACTGCTTTTCTCCAGCACCACGCTTTTAGCGCAAGAACGCTATGCTTTCAATGACAAAGCGGATGGTTTCAGTGTAAGCAGTAAGTCTAACAACACGCTGACGATTCAGCACAATGTCAGTGCCTTCACCATTGAAACAGCCGACCGCGACGGTATGGAAGGCCAATTCATCACGATGTCGGGCATCCATATCGCCAACGACGCTGGGGCACCAGACTTGCCTAGTGGTAGCACCTTCATCGCCATCCCCAATGGTGCGAAAGTCTCCGTCAAGATGGTCAACGCCAAGACCAAAACCCTCAAGGACATCGATCTGATCCCTGCTCCTCAGCCCCAACTGGACAACGACAATTCCCCCACCGTCTATCAAAAGGACATGAACATCTATGGCCGCAACGCATTCTACCCAGTCACGCCTTATCAGGTCTCCGAGGTGATGACCATCCGTGGCGTGGAAATGGTGCAAGTAGGCGTGATGCCGTTCCAATACAATCCCATCACAAAGGAACTCATTGTGTATGAGGATCTTGAACTTGAAATTACCTCAAAAGGCGGTGATGGCACCTACGGCGACCTTCGCTATCGTTCACCTGAATGGGACCACATCCTTTCCGACATGCTTCTCAATCGGGAGGCGTTGCCCGAGGTGGATTACGGCGAGAAGTTGCGCAAGCACTATGAGAACCGCGAAACCGGCAGTGAATACATCATCATCACCCCCGACAATGCAGAATTCGTGCAACTGGCCGACAGCATCAAATTGTTCAGGACAAGCCAAGGGATACCCACCGAGATCTACACCGTTTCACAATGCGGTGGCAACAACAGCCAAGCCATCCGTAACTTCATCCGTGATGCCTACAACAATTGGGACATGCCACCGACAGCCGTGTTGATCCTCGGTGACCACAACACCGATCCCACTAAGGGCGTGGTTTCCGTTACGATGAACAACCACCCGGGAGGTTCCAGCTACAATCCCTATATCTCAGACCACAGCTATTCGGTCATGGGCAACAACCACATGCCGGAGATCATCCTCGGACGCATCACAGGACGCAACTATGACGAGTTGTATCACATGATCAAGAAAGACCTCGATTACGAGCGGACACCCCCTACCGATCCCGACTTCTATGACCACCCCATCACCGCTATGGGTTTCCAGTTGGAGCGCTGGTTCCAGCTATGTTCTGAGGTGGTGAACGGCTTCTGGGAACATGCCCTCGGGAAACACCCCGTCCGCCTCAACGCCATCTACCAAGGCACCCCAGGCAGCCAATGGTCCAGTGCCCAACGCACCAACACCCTCATCAACTATTTTGGTCCTGATGGTTGCGGATACATCCCTCGTACCATGTCGCATCTCACCGACTGGAGCGCCACCGGAGCTAAAGTCAACCAGGCTATCAACAGCGGGGCATTCATCATCCAGCACCGCGACCACGGCAACGAAGAGGTCTGGGGCGAGCCCAGCTATACCATCGGAAACATTAAAAACCTCAACAACGAGCACCTGGTTTACGTCATGTCGAACAACTGCCTCACGGGAAGGTTCAACTACAACGGTCCCGACGGCTGTTTCGCCGAGGTGTTCCACCGCCATCAGCATGGAGCTCTGGGACTGATTGCTGCCACCGAGGTGTCCTATTCCTTCGTCAACGACGTCTATGTCTGGGGGGCATACGACAACATGTGGCCTGAGTTCATGCCTTCCTACGGCACCGAACATCCCACCAACTTCCTGCTGCCCGCCTTCGGAAATGCCGCTGGGAAATACTTCTTGCGCCAGTCGTCATGGACTGACAACGAAGTCAAAGAAATCACCTACTACCTCTTCCACCAACACGGCGATGCCTATATGAACCTCTATAGTGAAGTGCCAAGAAACGTTGAGGTTGAGATGTTGCCTGTGCTCACCGCCGGTAGCGGATCTTATGAGATCAAAACCGAAGAAGGGGCCACCATCGCCCTCACCGCAAACGGCCAAATCATTGGATTCGGCTATGGCACCGGAGACGTCCAACAGATTACCGTCTCTCCCCAACTGCCTGGCACCATGGTCAAACTGACCATCACGAAACAAAACTGCTACCGCTACGAACACAACATCTCGGTCATCCCCTCCGAAGGTCCCTACCTGATCTTCGACGGCTTCACCGTCAACGACGCCAACGGCAACGGAAACCAGTCCATCGACTACAACGAAGACTGCCAACTCAACGTCACCCTGCGCAATGTCGGCTCCTCCGCGATTGATAACATCACCGCCACGCTTACCTGCCAGGATCCCGCCATTCAGATCTTACAGAACACCAGCCAGTACAACCATATCAACGCCTTGGAAACCAGCTTGAACGAGAATGCCTTTGCCGTGCATTTCAGCGATGCCATTCAAGACGGAAAGAGCTTTAGGTTCTACCTCACCATGGATGGAAACGACCACCAGTTCAACGACAGCATCGACATCGTTGTCAATGCACCCAAGTTTGCATTCAATGCCTTGACACTCACTGACGAAGATGGCAACCCCATCGACCGCCTCTTCAAAGGGGCCTCCGCATGGATGTCGTTTGAACTCACCAACGCAGGACATAGCAAGTCGGCCGAAGCTGTCAGCAACCTCCAAATCATGGCGCCTTTCCTCGACATTGAGGAAAATCCCGCAATCATCCCAGAACTGGAGGCAGGGACGACCTACAACAACACTTTCAAGGTCACGGTCCTTGACAACGCCCCCGAAGGCGGCATCCTCCATTATGCGATCAAAGCCGAAAGCGGTTATTATCAGACGGAGATGGAAAGCGAGATCCCCTTGGGGTACACGATAGAGGATTTCGAAGATGATCTTCTGAATCCCAACCTGACTTGGAACATCGGTAATGGCAACAAAGCTTGGACCATCGTAGAAGACGAAAATGCGCCAGGAGGCCATTGCCTGAAATCACCCGTCTTGGAAGACAACAAGACCAGCTATGTATATATAGGTGTAAACACAATTGCAGACGATAAAATCAGCTTCTACCACAAGACCTCTACGGAAAACGGAGACAAACTCATTTTCATGATCAATTCCGAGACGGTGGAATCTTGGGGTGGTCAAACGGATTGGACCAAATCGGAATTCGAACTGAAAGCTGGACAAAACACCCTCCGTTTCGGATTCAAGAAAAACGCCCAAAACAGCGGAGGCGATGACTGCGTGATGATCGACCAAATCTGCCTGCCACCCATGGCAGAGCTGATCCTCTATGCCGGTGACGATGCAGATGTCTGCGCAACAACTTCCTATACTCCAAATAGTTACGTCTATCATCAACAGAGCATCCTATGGAGTAGCGAGGGCGACGGTTCTTTCGATGACAACACATTGATCCATCCCACCTATTCTTTCGGGGCAAACGACCTTACTACTGGCGAAGTGGTACTCCACCTTACAGCAGTCTCCGAACTCAATGGGATTCAAGCAGTTGACCAGGTAACCTTAACCCTTGAGGAAGACCTGACCAATATGACTCCTGGTGCCCCTGTAGGCGACACTGTCATTGACTTGAGCCAAACCCAACAAAGTGTCTATCAAACCCTTAATCCCAAGCCCTACAACGTCAACTGGGCCATTGAGCCGGAACAGGCAGGTACCCTACAAGAAGATGGCAACCAAACGACAATAACTTGGAATAGTGATTTTCGCAGCATCGCGACACTGAGCTACGTTCTTGACAACGGTTGCGGAACGAGCGAACCATCCACTGTAACCTCGATCCGCGTATTCAACTCCACGGGCCTGACGGAATATGAAGGCCAGGGCTTACAGGTATATCCAAATCCTGCGAAAGACCTCCTCTTCGTTAAGGCCAGGTTCAACCAAAGCGGCACGACCGTGCTTCGGGTCTTTGATGACCAAGGCCGATTGGTCATGGAATCCATGAGCAACAACGACCATGAAGTCCTTGACGATTCCATCCGCCTTACTGGCCTGCGCAGTGGCATCTATTTCATCCAGGTATTACAAGGCGAAGAAGGGCGGTTTGCACGCTTTATCGTGATGTAAAATTCCGTCACTTCGTCCCATTTTATCTCTTTTTTGTCACAATCCCGTGTTTTTTCGTCACAAAAACACGGGATTTCGTCCCAAAATATCCGTTTTTTGTCCCAACAGGATTCCAAAAATCACATATTTTATTTTAAATAATCAACGTACCGTTTCTTTGCATCTGAAAAAACAAATAAGTCTATGTGCAAAGAAACACGAATTTTTGACATCCTGTCGGTTTACACAGAAAAGTGGCCAAACCAGCAAGTCGCCTTAGCGAGAAAAGAAAACGGAGCATGGCGTAAATACAGTCCAGCGGAGTACCAAGAACTGACCCGAAAGGTCAGCTACGCATTGATCGAGTTAGGCATCATGCCGAACGACAAAGTCGCATTGATCAGCGGCAACCGTCCAGAGTGGAACATCCTCGACATGGCCATCATGCAAGTCGGAGCCATTACGGTGCCCATCTACCCCACCATCAGCAAGGAGGACTACCGTTACATTTTGGACAATTGCGATGCCAAGATGGTTGTTTTGGAGGGTGTGGCCGTAATGAATAAGGTCACGGAAGTCAGGGAGCAGATTCCCCAGTTGAAATACCTTTACACCTTCCAAGATCGGGAGAAATACCCCTATTTTGCACAGTTGGTGACCTTAGGCGAGGAGCATCCCCATGCGGAGGAGTTGCAGCAACGCATGAACGATGTCCGGCCGGAGAATTGTGCCACGATATTATACACTTCAGGGACCACAGGCACCCCCAAGGGCGTCATGCTGTCGCACAGCAACCTCATGCATCAGCTTTACAACCTGCGCCACACCCCCGCCCCATGGTCGAAAGTCGCTTTCAGTTTCCTCCCCATCTGCCATGCTTACGAGCGCATGTTGGTGTATCTGTACCAGTTCCTGGGCATGTCGGTGTATTACGCCGAAAGCCTGGCCACCATCGCCTCGGACATGAAAGAGGTGCATCCCACGATGATGTCGGCCGTACCGCGACTGCTGGAAAAGATGTATGAGAAGATCGTCCAGACAGGCAAAAAGCAGCAAGGCTTCAAGGGCAAGGTGTTCAAATGGTCGCTGCGGCTAGCGGAGCAATACAATATCGACGACTCGAAGCGCAGTGGATGGTACAATTTCAAGTTGCGCATCGCCGACAAACTGGTGTATTCCACCATCCGCAAGAACCTCGGTGCCGAACATTTCGACATCGTGGTCTCCGGCGCAGCCAGCATCCAGCCCAAGATCGCCGCTTTCTTCTCCGCCATCAAGATGCCCGTTTATGAAGGTTACGGCATGACCGAGACCTCGCCGGTCATCGCGGTGAGCAACAACAACCCCCACGGCCGTGAAGTAGGCACCGTAGGTCCCGCTCTCCCCGGCGTGGAGATCAAAGTGACCTCTGAAGGCGAGCTCTGCTGCAAGGGACATAACGTGATGATGGGATATTACAAGAACGAGGCACTGACCAACGAGATCATCGACAAAGATGGCTGGCTCCACACGGGAGACATCGGCTATATCAACGAATACGGCCAAGTGTTCATCACGGGACGTCTGAAGAGTCTGTTCAAGACCTCCATGGGCAAATATGTAAACCCACAAGTCATTGAAGAGAAGTTCACGGAGAGTGGGTTCTTTGAGAATGTCGTAGTCTTCGGCGAAGGCCAAAAATACGCGGTGGCTCTCATCGTTCCTGACTTCAACTTCCTCAAGGAATGGTGCAAGAAACATGAAATCGCCTATACCACACCCGCCGAGATGATCAATGTAAAAGAGGTGAAGGACCGTATCGCCAGGGAAGTTCAGAAATACAACATCCTTTTCGGCGAGTTCGAACAGATCAAGCGATACACACTGATTGCCGATGAGTGGAGCACTGCCAATGGCATCCTCACCCCCACACTGAAAGTCAAGCGTAAAATCGTCAATCAAAAATACGAGAATGTCATCCAAGAGATGTTTGCATGAAAGAAATTTTCTATTTTTGCAACTGAAATACAAGGTATCAATCAATTTCAGATAAAAATGGAAAACACAGAATTAAAAAAGACCCCCTACAACCAGATCCATCACGATTTGGGAGCCAAGATGGCTGAATTTGCCGGTTATGACATGCCCATCCAATACACGGGCTTGGTCGAGGAACACAACAACGTCCGCAACAACGTCGGTGTCTTCGACGTGAGCCACATGGGCGAGTTCCGCGCCAAAGGCCCCTTGGCCAAGCAGTTCATGCAATACTGCACGGTGAACGACGTAGCCGCTTTGAGCGACGGCAAGGTGCAATACACCTGCCTGCCGAATGGCAAGGGCGGCATCGTCGATGACATGCTCGTCTATCGCATCGCCGACGACCATTACTTCATGGTCCCCAACGCAGCCAACATCGACAAAGACTGGAATTGGATGAGCCAGATCGCCTCCAAGTTCGGCATGAAGCTCGGTGAAGACTTCATCAATGAGAGCGAAGGCTGGGCGCAGCTCGCCGTCCAAGGC
>JAGCPJ010000008.1 GCA_017965765.1 Bacteroidales bacterium | reverse complement strand
CGCTTTGAATTCAGGAGCAAACAGCGGCGTATAGCCGGCATAGCCCTCTTCCTGAGCTTGAACGAAGCTAGACATCAGGAAAAGGGGCAGTAACCAAAGAAATACTTTTTTCATTGCAGATGGTTTATGCTGCAAAGATAAAAAAAAGCTGAGAGCTGAGAGCTGAAAGTGGAAAGTTATCTTTCAGTTCTCAGCTTTCAGTTCTCAGCTTTCAGTTCTCAGCTTTCAGCTCCTACTTGCTCGCAGGGAAGACGAACGTCTTGTTTTCCGTGGCCTTTGAGTTGTAGATGTAACCTGTTCCAGGGACAAGGTTCTTGAGCGCGCCCAGCCACATCACGCCGTTCCAGGTGGCCTGACCGCCGTCCTTCGACTTCACGTTGTCGCCTGTGGCCGGGAAGCCCTCGAAGGCAGCGGAGACGGTCATCTCCTCATTCAGCGGGTACGCGATCCAGTTGACCCCGTTCTTGATCGTCGCCGGATGGTCCGCCGGGTTGGTCCGTGCGCCCTCCAGATTGACAGTGCAGGCGTTGGCCACCTTGATCTCGTACATCTGCGACAGGTCGAGGGTCTTCAACGCCCCGACCCAGACCGCTCCGTTGAAGGAGGTTTGGCCGCTGGCTTTCGACTTGATTACTGGTGAGACACCTGGGTTGGCGGCCACGATGGCGGCCTTCAGGTCATTCATGGTGATCTCCACGTTGAGGGACACCCAATTCCAGCCAGCAGCGAGTTCTATGGTCTGTGTGTTTGGCACAAAGACCGCCTTCAGGTTGGTGTCGCCTTCCACCGTAAAGTTATAAATTGCCTCCTCAGAAACAATAGCACCATCTAGTGTCGTCCAAGAGGAGAATACGTAACCCTCATGGGGTATGGCTTCCACTCGACAGTTATCACCCATTTGATAATAGCCGGCACCCAACACCATGCCTCCCATGGATGGTTCCATCCAGATGCTAACAGTATAGTAAACGGGTGATGTCTCATAAACAAGACGCACTGATCCACCAATGTAACGAGAAAAATGATCAGGGTTATCTAGATGGGAATTGTCAAAATACAGATTCCCAGCCCGGTCGTTGTTATTCTGAGAAGACGACCAGTACATGCCGTAGTAACCAGGATTGTAAACCGAAGCTGCTCCACGGTAGCCTGCGGCGGGCAGGAATACCGCGCCGTGCTGTTCCAAAGTGGCCCATTGCGAAGCGGTGATGACATTGTTAGAATAATTTGCGGCGGCAGAGTTTGTGCTGTTTAGCGGATAATATTCTTCCTTCCAGTCGTCCGGCAGCAGGATCATGCCGCTCACCTCGTTCACCTGGCCCTTGGCATAGCGGATACCGCTGGGCGTGGTGCGGGTGTTGAACAGATACCCCCATTCCTCGCTGGTCAACGTCCGCCAGCCACTGTTTTCCTGATTGCCGCCGTTGGCAATGGCGTTGTAGCCCCAGTCGGCCTGACCCGTCTGGTCAAACAAGTTGTAGCTTGAGCTACCGTAAGCATAATAGTCTTCATTCGAGGTGCTCGTTGACCACGGCTGGTAACAAGTGGCACCATGGTCGTAGCCACTGGTGCCCCAGCCGAAGAGATCGCGGTCAACATTCTGGACAGTGGTATTTTGTTCCGTCGAGGTGCCCAAGTAATCCCACTGGTTCTCAGCAAACTTCCAATACGGTGTGCCGGCACTGCCGATATACTGGAGGTTGCCTTGCGAGAACGTGACGAAACTGCCTTCCGCCACTGAGAACTTGCCCTGCAAAGCACCTTCAAGCGGCACCATGTTTGCTACCAAGTATCTGTCGCGCAAGGCAACGAAGGTATAGGAAGGATCCTCTGAAACAACAACACCGTCTTCAGTCCAGTTGACGAAGGTATAACCCGCGTTGGGCACCGCAGTGACCGTGCATTTTGAGCCGATTTGGCAAGGGCCTGCACCGACCACTATACCACTGCCCCAGGGATAGGTAGCGTTGATGGAACACGAACAGCTCTGTTCAACTGAACGAGCAAGACGCACAGAAAGGCCCTTGTATCGATAAGCGCCACTACCGTTAGGTAAAACACTTTCAGATTCAGAGAAAAACGCTATCCATGCCATAAAGCGATTCGCGTCATAATATCTATTTGATGTCCAATATTCGCTATAATTTCCAACATTAACAATTGTGCCATCAGAGTCTCGACGACCTGCCGCCGGCAGAAAAATCACACCACGCTGCTCCAAAATGTTCCATTGCTCAAAGGTAATGGTGTTGCTGGTGAAGGAGGCGAGAGTCGAAATATTGTAATAATTGGGATCCCAGTCATCAGGAAACAGGAGAAGTCCGTTGACCCCGTTCACCTGAGCTTTGGCATAAAGAATTCCACTGGGAGTGACACGATCTTTTAGCAAATACATCCATTCCTCCATGGTCAGTGATCGCCACCCACTGTTTTCCAGGTTACCTCCGTTACTGATGGCATTGAAACCCCAGTCGGCCGTACCATTCTCATCGAACAAATGGTTGTCTTTATTACCATAGGCCCAATAGTCTTCAGGATTGTCGCTCGTTGACCAAGGCTGGTAGCAGACGGCGCCGTGGTTATAGCCACTCGTTCCCCAACCGAAGAGGTCGATCCAGCCATCGTAAGTGGATGAAATGTTGGCGTTGTCCTCACCGACACAATCCCAAGGATTGATGGCAAAACGCCAAATATTGTCCGATGCCTTGTATTGCAAATTTCCAGGAGAAAGATAAACCTGTTGTCCTTCGTCGCCTACAGAAAAGGCATGATTACCCTCTTCCACGGGAGCATGCATCGTGGTAAACTCCAAGAGTGCATAGCTGCTTATATAGTCGCCTATTTTGGCAGCCAACCGCACCCTATAGGTCGTATTTGCTGCGAGTCCGGTTAAGGTATAGGTGTTATCAGAAACGACTCCAACCGTATTCCAAACCTCCGTACCATAGCTTTCTTCCATCTCCAATTGCCATTCACTGATTCCCGTTAAGGTATTCCAGTTCAAAACAGCCGACTCGTAGGTGATGTCCGAGGCGTCAAGACCAGTGGGAACGACATCCTGCACATACAAATCATCCAGATACCAAATCATATTCGTGGCTCCAGCAACCACCTGAAATGCAATACGGGCATTCTGCGGCAATTTCGTTATATAAGAGAAAGGCGCTTCGATGATGGGATCATGGAGGTCACCGCTATTGAAAAGGTCGTCATTACCAAAGATCGTTCCTAATGTGGTAAAGTTGCTGCCACTGGTAAAGTAACCGACCAAGAAACCAATATTTCCAGATTTTATTGAAGGCTTCAGCTTAAAGCCAATTTTCACCACTCTGTGCTCCGTGTCAAGCGCATTCATTTTGACACCAAACGACGCCATGTTTTGTCCACTCGGGTTGGTGCCTAGCGCTGTGGCAGTAAAGACCAGTTTACCGCCATTGGATTCCACCGTGCCAGAACCATAGCTGGTGATTGTCGCCCAGCCCGAGGGAAGGCCTGAAGGAAAATAAAAGTCGTCAAATCCATTGGGCCCATAGATATAATCTTGCGCCTTCGCTGTCAGAGGCACCACCAGTGCCAGCAGCATAATCATAAATAATTGTTTCGTTTTCATAGCTTTAATATTTAAAATCATATAATTCTATTTCACCGAAACAAAAATACACCTATCAAAAATAAAAGATATGGGTAATTTTACCCATATCCAGTGTGAGTTTTCAACAATTAATAAAGCTTTTATGGAACCATCAACTCACCAACCCCACGCGAAAAGCATAAAGTATCAACTCGGAGGTGGACTTCACCCCAAGTTTGGTGAAGATTTTGTCTTTATGATTCTCAACCGTATGGGCACTGATGTTCAGCTCTTCGGCAATCTGCTTGGCGGTTTTGCCCGCCGCACAAAGGCTGATGATGTCCATTTCACGACGGGTTAAAGAATTGAGAATCTCCAGGTCTGACTTCACATCTCGATGAAGATGCGCTGTATCAGCTGTGACAAAGTCGTGTCCCTGCATCACGGAAGCCAATATCGTGGCGATCTCTTCAGGACGCACACTCTTGCTCATAAACCCATTGATGCCGCTATCCAGCAGTTGCTGTACCGTGGCGCCACCAGTTTCGCCCGAGAGCATGACGATCTTCAAGTCCAAGCCCATGCGCTTGACCGCATCGATAACCTCCTTGCCCGTGCCGTCAGGCAACACATAGTCTAGCAAAATCAAATCGATATCACGACCTCGCTGTTCAATAAAAGACACCGCTTCACGCACGGTCTCCACCTCACCTTCCAGCACACAACCAAAGTTGGAACTGGTCAATGCCATACGGACCCCAAGACGGCACAAAGGCTGGTCTTCAACCATCAAAATCCTAATATTTTGATTTCCATTCATTTTCTTCCGAACTTTATGCACTATGGGCTTTATGAACACTAAACCGCACGGTAGTGCCTTCGTCGATCACGCTCTCTATGCGGATCTCGCCACCAGTCTTGTCCAATAGCTGCTTGCTGACGAAGAGGCCGATGCCTGTACCCCGCTCTCCCTCGGTACCCATGTCTGAAGTTGCCAGGAAACGAAATATCTTTTCCAACTTTTTCTCACTGATACCCATACCATTGTCGCTCACAGAGACCCAAAACATCGCGTCTTTTTCCGCTGCCTTGATATGGATCTCACCATTCGGATAGGAAAACTTCATCGCATTGGATAGCAGGTTCTGCAGCACTAAACTCACAACGCTGACATCATCATAAGCTATCTGGTCAGGCGATACCTCATTGATCACCTTCAACGATTTCAAATCAAAAGAATAAGCCTGGTTTTGAATACATTTGTCAACTACTTCGACGATGCTAAAGTCGCTCGGCACCACCGTTCCATGTTCCAATACACCTTTCACCCACTGCAAAATATTGAACAGACGATCGTTCAAAGCTTCCGAAGTCGATTTCAGCATCACGAGACTGGCCTTGCGGTCGGTCTCGTTCATGTCATCATACTGGTTACAAAGCTGTCCAAGCACACCACACATGGCCCCCACCGGCGTCCTCACATCGTGCGACACAATGGAGAGCAGACGGTCCTTGGTGGCATTGAGGTGTACCAGCTCCTCGGCACGCCGCTTGCGGACCGCCGCCAAACGGAACCAAAAGAGGGCAATCACAAGCAGCAGCAATGACACAACAGCCAATACGATGATGAACAGCCTACTGCGTTTGGTTCGTTCCTGCTCCATCGCCAGTTCATGCTCTTTCTCCTGCATGGCATAACGCACTTGATAGTCACGGATCAACTGTTGCTGGGTCTCGTTGAAGATGGAGTCCTTCATGACGATGCTACGTTCCAGGTACTCCAGCGCCTGCTTCGGGTCGCGTTCCTTCCACTCACGATACCCCGCCTCCAAAGCCTCTTGAAGCAACCCATCGTAATGGTTTTCTGTTGCCATGGCGATGGCCTTTCCATAGTCGCCCTGTTGAAGGATAAGCACAGCTTGAAGGAACTTCTCGTTATTCGCCTCTGCCAGCTGCAATGCCTCGTCAAGCAGTCGCTCCCCTTCCAACGCCTTCCCTGTCTTACGATAGGCCTTTGAAAGCGACATCATCCGGTTGATGACCTTGTTGGGAACATCCTCATACCGTTGCGACAGGTCGAGCGACTGCTCCGCCAGATCCACGGCTTCCTCGGGTTTGTCCTGAACAAGATACACCTCCGCCAGATTCTGGTAATAGGTGGCCAGGTCGAGATTCGCGGCCGTGTCGGTCGGTTGCACCTCGCCCAACATCGTGAGGCACTTGAGATACATCTCCTCGGCCCGGTCATACTCTCCCATGGCCAGATGGATTTCGGCAATGTTGTTGATGACATAGCGCTTGTTCACCTCGGCCATCTCGCCGCCAATGGCGTCCATCAGCTCGCTGCAACTGTTGTAGCACTCGATGGCCTTGTCATACTGGCCAAGCCGCTGATAGGCATTGGCCAAGGTCATGTAGCACCCCGCCTCGTTGAAAAGGTCGTCTATTTTGGCATAATGCGCTATACCGATCTCCGAATAGGTCACCACATGCTCGAAGTCGTCATTGTTGAAGAAATACAGAATCATGGTGCGGAGCACCTTCAACTTGATTTCGTCTTTGTCGGTATCGGGTTCAAAGTTCGGCTCGCGACCGATGGTTTCGTCGATGGCCACCGCCGCTTGGTACGCGGTTTTACCTTTGCTGTTTTCAAAAACGGAGTAAAGACTGTCCAAGTCCTGTGCGGCAACACAAAGGCATGGCAGCACAAAACAAACCAATAGCAACAGCCTTCTCATCTTTCTGAGTGGTTATTCTTTCGGATAAACCTCGCCCTTCGCGGCCTTCAGTGTGTTCTGGAGGAGCGACACGATGGTCATCGGGCCAACGCCGCCAGGGACTGGGGTGATCATTGAGGCCACTTTATAGACCTCGTCATAGTCCACATCGCCCAAGATCTTGTAGCCCTTGGGACTGTTGGGATCCTCGATACGGTGGATACCCACGTCGATGACCACAGCGCCAGGTTTCACCATGTCGGCAGTAACAAAGCCCTGCTTGCCGATGGCAGCCACCAGGATATCGGCACGACGGCAGATCTCAGGAAGGTTCTTGGTCTTGCTATGGCAGAGCGTCACGGTGGAGTCGATGCCTTTGCGTGACATGAGGATGGCCATAGGCGTACCCACGATGTTGGAACGGCCAAGGACCACGACATCCTTGCCAACAGTCTCAATTCCAGAACGTTTGATAAGTTCCATGATGCCGTTGGGTGTAGCGGGCACGAAGCAAGGCAAGCCCAGCTGGAGTCGTCCCACGTTGATGCTGGTGAAGCCGTCCACATCCTTTGAAGGCTTGATGGCGTTGATGATCGTATCCTCGTCGATATGTTTCGGCAGCGGCAGTTGGATGATATAGCCGTCAATTTCCGGATCGTCGTTCAGGAACTTCACCGTCTGCAGCAGTTCTTCTTCCGTGGTGCGGGCAGGGAGCCGATACACCGAGGAGGTCATACCCACCGAGTGGCAGGCCTTCTCTTTTGATGCCACATAGGTCTGGCTGGCACCGTCCTCACCCACGATGACCGCGGCGAGATGCGGTGCAGGTCTGCCATGGTCAATCATGTCAGCCACTTCAGCGGCTATCTCTTTTTTAATCTGGTCGGAGATGGCTTTACCATCAATGATCTTATTCATTCCGTTCTTAATTTTGTTTATCAGTTTTCCGTTTTCCGTTCTCCGTTTTCCGTTTTTATCTCCTTCTCATCGCATTCGCCATCCTCATGATCTTCTTTCCTCCGCCCGTGGTCATCATGCGCATCATCTTGGCGGTCTCTTCACACTGTTTG
>JAGCPJ010000052.1 GCA_017965765.1 Bacteroidales bacterium | reverse complement strand
TTGCTTCTTATGCTGGCCTCAAGCTTTCAAAGAACGTCTCCCGGCCTCTCCCCTGCTTCCTTCCTCAGGGCCGAAAACGGCTGCAAAATTAGAACATTTATTTTAATTGGCAAGCACTTTTTTCAACTTTTTTTCAAAAAATTTTCTTTCTGCTGATTCACAGTGAGATACGGATACAAAAAAAAGAGACGCACCCCAGGTGCGTCTCTGCATTCTGTCTTCTGACTACTTATTTCTTCAGCAAATCCCTGATTTCAGTCAAAAGTTTAATGTCTTCTGAAGGTTCAGCGGGAGCTGCAGGAGCAGGTTCTTCCTTTTTCTTCATCTTATTTATACCTTTTACCACCAAGAAGATGCAGAAGGCAATGATGATGAAGTCGAAGATGACTTGCAGGAAGTTACCCCAAGTGAGTGCCAATTCTGGTTTCACAACGGTTTCGCCTTCCATGACCGCTTGACGGATCACCCACTTCCAGTTGGTGAAAGTAAGACCACCAGTGGCTGCACTAATCAACGGCATGATGATGTCGGACACCAAAGAGGTGACAATTTTGCCGAAAGCGCCGCCAATGACGACACCGATAGCCATGTCCATGACATTGCCCTTAACGGCAAATTCCTTGAATTCTTTCATTAATCCCATAGTCTGAAAATTTAAGTGTTATACCTATTTATTAATAGCACGGCAAAGATAAGAAAGAAAATCAAAATTCCGAAGTAAAATGAAATTCAATGTCGGGATATTTTTCTTGGGCAATCTGCAATGCGTATGGCGACTCAGCCAAGAACACATCCCTGCCCTCCTTGTCTTCCGCCAGGTTCAACGCCTTACGGTTCTTGAAATCCTTCAACTGTTCTTCGTTCTCACTCGTAATCCAAGCCGTCTTATACAAGGAGATCGGCTCGTAACGGCACGAAGCATTGTATTCATGCAGCAAACGGTACTGGATCACCTCAAACTGGAGTTCACCCACCGTGCCGATAATCTTCCTAACCGTCATCTTACCCGTAAACAGCTGCGCCACACCTTCGTCGGTCAGCTGCTCCAAGCCCTTGGCCAACTGCTTCGCCTTCATCGGGTCGGCATTCTCCACATAACGGAACTGTTCGGGCGAGAAACTCGGGATACCTCTGTAATTCAAGATCTCCCCTTCTGTCAGCGTGTCACCGATCTTGAAGTTCCCGGCATCATACAAACCCACGATGTCACCTGGATAGGCCTCTTCCAGCACCGATTTCTTCTGTGCCATAAAAGCGGTGGGGTTGGAAAACTTCAATTCGCGGCGCTGACGTACATGAAAATAGTTCTTGTTGCGCTCGAACTTGCCTGACACCACCCGCACAAAGGCAATACGGTCGCGATGGTTGGGGTCCATGTTGGCGTGGATCTTGAAGACAAAACCCGTGAACTTCTCCTCTGTCGGTTCAATATGGCGTTCTTCCGTATCGCGGCCAATGGGCGTCGGAGCAATTTGGATGAAACAATCCAGCAGCTCCTTGACACCAAAGTTGTTCAATGCCGAACCAAAGAACACGGGACAGATGTCGCCATTCAGGTAGGCTTCGCGAGTAAAAATATCGTAAACACCTTGGACGAGGTCTGTTTCGTTCCGTAAGGTTTCCGCATCCTCGCCAATCATCTTGTCCAGCTCGGAATTGTTCAAGTCATCGAAAGCGATACCTTCCGTGATGTGTTGTTTGTCGGAATTAAAGAGGTACAGGCTCTTGTCGTAGATGCTATAAACGCCTTTGAACTTCGGTCCCATGTTGATAGGCCAGCTCAGCGGGGTGAGACGCAAATTCAACTTTTGCTCGATCTCATCCAGCAATTCGAAAGCATCTTTACCTGGCCGGTCCATCTTGTTGACAAAGACAATGATCGGAGTATTGCGCATACGGCACACTTCCACCAGCTTTTCAGTTTGCGACTCCACACCCTTGGCGGCATCGATCACCACGATGACACTATCCACGGCGGTCAGTGTTCTGAAGGTGTCTTCCGCAAAGTCCTTGTGTCCAGGAGTATCCAGAATGTTGATCTTCACTCCTTGATAATCAAAACCCATCACCGAAGTGGCCACGGAGATGCCACGCTGACGCTCGATCTCCATCCAGTCGGAAGTAGCCGTCTTACGGATCTTGTTGGACTTCACCGCACCAGCCACTTGGATGGCGCCACCGTACAACAAAAGCTTTTCGGTCAAGGTCGTCTTACCGGCATCAGGGTGACTCACGATAGCAAAGGTCCTGCGCCTGTTGATTTCATCTATGAAGGACATGACAAAACGATTTCTAATGAACAAAAAAAGCGCAGGCCTTTTGTGACTTGCGCTTCAGCGGTCCGGACGAGGCTCGAACTCGCGACCTCCTGCGTGACAGGCAGGCATTCTAACCAAACTGAACTACCGGACCTAACCTGCAAAGAACATTCTTGCTTAACTTTGCGGATGCAAAGGTACTACCTTTTTTGATATCTACAAGCATTTTTTTTGATTTTTTTGAAAAATTCTGTCATTCTATTGATTTTCAATATTATACAAAAGCGCCCCAGATGCAATCTGATGGCAGGAAATCCCCATTGCCTCCGCTTGACGTCCCCATTCCATGGCTTCCCGTTCCGAAACCGAGGCATCGATCACCAACAAATCCATTTGATAGGCTTGCAAAGCACGACGAAGATCAGGGACTTGTCTTCCCCGAACCACAAGCAGGTCAACCGGTAATGGAGGATCGCACGGTGGCACACAAGCCTCAGGTTCCCAGAAGGCAAGCAACAACCCTCCGAAAGAAAGCCAGGGGCCCTTCTTCTCCGCCAAAGGTCCTTCCATCGTTTCCGAAAGTGTATAGCACGTGGGATTCATGCTCAGTTGACACTGGGACCAGTAACCCTTCAGACTATAATCGATGGTCCCGGGGTCCGCAGGCAAGTCTTCGTCACAAAGCAGCCAATGGGAACGGCCTTCAATCAGATCGATGGCCGTGTGGTTCCTGAGCGAATAGATCACCAATTGGTGCTGGCGCGTCGTCCGCTCGGTCCGCCAAGCCAAGGTCAATGCAAAGAAAGCCGAAACCACCAGCATCTCCATCATCAAGCGCTTCTTTCGCAAAGCCACAAAGAGCATAGCGAGCATCAACAGCAACAAGGCCAATGCGAATTGCAGCCTATCCATATACAATCCTTTGATTAAAGCAAGTGGAAGCCCTTCTATCGACGCCACGATGTGGTTCATCAGCTGGAGCAACAACCCAACCGTTTTCCCAAAAAGCACATTCAACAGAGGCACCCAAGAGACGATCAGGAGGGTCATTCCCAGAAGGATGGCCGCAAACGACAACGGCGTCAAGAACAAGTTGCTCAACCAGAAATACGGGGTGAACTGATTGAAGTAGAAAACCGTGAACGGCATCGTTGCGAGCTGTGCCGCGAGGGATACCGAGGTGATCTCCCAAGCCTTTTCCAGCAATTGGCTCTTGAAATACAACAAGTTACAAATAGGCTTCTGCAACAAAAGAATACCCAATACCGCCACATAGGACAGTTGGAACCCGATGGCAAATAAATGGTGGGGATCCAAGAGCAGCAGGACAAAGGCTGAGGCGGCAACGGAATTGAGGGCAAAACCCTTCCGGTGGATCAGTTCGCCAAAGATAAGGAAAGAGATCATCAGCGCAGATCGCATGACTGAAGGCGACAACCCCGTGATCAAGGCATAGCACCAGATCAGTAGCAACAAGACACTTCGCTTCAAAGACTCCCGGCGGCGTCCCCGACCGAGAAGGCTCAACAGATACGAGGCAAGTAGATACACGATCCCCACATGCATTCCCGACACGCAAAGAATGTGCATGGAGCCTGCAGCCACAAAGTTCTGACGCACCTGTGCGGGAAGACATTCATCGTAACCCAACAGCATGGCAGCGGCAATGCCGAACGCCTCTTCCGTCACGCCACAACGTTGCAGGTCTTGCAGCAGTCGCTCACGGAAACGATAGGCGAAAGCAAGAAGAGGGCGAGCCTCGTTGACTCCGGTAAACCTCCAATCCCCCTCCTTCAGATACACCCTCCAAGTGACTCCCTGACGAGCCAAATACTTCCGATAATCGAACTCCGCAGGATTCTTGGGACCAGGGACAGGCTCCGGTGCCGTCTTGAAAGCCACCCAATCGCCATAACGCAACTGCAACGCCTCTTCTGTCTTCTGAAAATAGGCCATCAGCTTGCCAGAACCCACCAGTTCCAACACAGCCCTCACCGATTTTTCCTTTTCCAACGGCGGTTCAGCGATTTTGGCCAGATACCAGCCAGCCCTTGCTTCCTCAGGCGGACGGCTGGCTTCCATCCGCGAGCCATCCACAACCCAGATCCTAAAAAAACCTAGAAACACAAATACAACGATGTTGAACGTCCCCGCAATCCATCGGTGACGGTACGACTTGAGGCAAAGATGGAGGAAAACCTCCAAAAGAAGTAGTCCCACCAACACCCCATAAAGCATGGTTTTCGATAGCTCCACCGGGCCAAGGCAGTCTCCCAGCAGGATTCCCATGGCCAGCGGAACAACAAGTTTCAGAAAAGGATATTTGTTCCAGTTCATCTTACGGCTAAAAACGCCGCAAGTTACAAATTATTGATATAATATCAATATTTTTATAAAATAAACTATTATTTTATCATTTGAATCACCTCTTCAGCGGCTTTGGCTGACGCACCTGTATTCCCCAACTTATTCTTGAGGGAGTCGATGGCTTCAAGCAGTTGTTTTTGACGTTTGGGGCTTTCCAGCAGTGATTTCAGTTCCTCTACCAATTGGGGTTCGGTGAAATCATTTTGGATCAGTTCCTTCACCACTTCCTTGTCCATGATAAGGTTAACCAAGCTGATGTACTTCACCTTGATGAGTCGCTTGGCGATGCGATAGGAAAAGCCGTTAGCCTTATAGCACACCACTTCCGGAACCGCGAGCAGGGCCGTTTCCAACGTCGCTGTTCCCGAGGTCACCAAGGCGGCGCTGGCGTTTTGAAGCAATTCATACGTCTGGTTTTCAACGAGTCGCACGTCTTTGTCACCAATCATCTTCTGATAAAGGTTTCGATCCAGGGAAGACACTCCAGCGATCACAAACTGGTATTGCGGAAAATGCGGGATTACCTTTAACATGACGGGTAGCATGCGTTCCACTTCCTGCTTTCTGCTTCCAGGAAGCAGGGCGATGATTTCCCGTTTCTCCGAGAGGTTGTTCCTCCGGATGAAGTTCAGCCTTGGAGCGACATCCAATTTGGCGAGTTCATCAAGGAGCGGATGTCCGACAAAGGTGGCGTTCACCCCATAGTTTTTGTAGAACTCTTCCTCAAACGGAAGGATCACCAACATCTTATCCACATCCCTTCGGATCTTCTTCACCCGGTGCCGTTTCCAAGCCCATAACTGTGGCGAGATATAATAGCACACCTTGAGGTGTTGCTTGTGCGCGAATTTGGCGATGCGCAGATTGAATCCAGGATAGTCCACCAGAATCAGCACATCGGGGTTGTAGGCTAACAGGTCGGATTTGCAAGCCTTGATGTTGCCCAGGATCTTGCGGATGTTGGCGGCCACTTCAACGAAGCCCATATACGCCAGATGCCGGTAATGCTTGACCAAGGTGGCGCCTTGTTTTTTCATCAGGTCACCTCCCCAGGCGCGGAACTCCGCCTTGGGATCCTTTTGCTTTATCTCGGCAATCAAGTTGGAGGCGTGCAGGTCGCCCGAGGCCTCCCCTGCGATGATGTAATACTTCATGACAAGCGGGTTTAGTTTCAGACCAGGAAGAACACCAGGAGCATCCCCACAAAGGTCACTGCCAGGATGCCCTTGCCGCATTTCTCCATATTCCATTTTACCATAGCCATCCTAAAAAGGATGATGCCAGGGATAAAGGCCAACATGAAAGGAGCCCTCTTGTATGCCGGTCCCCAGTGAAACAAGGAGAGTAGCAGGAAAAACAGGGCGAACAAGGCCGCGCCAATCAGCAATCCTATCCAAAAACTATCTTTAATTTTCATGGCAATCAAATTGTATTAACGAAACGTTCCATCCATTCCATGTATTGTTTTGCGGTCAAGTCGAAATGGGTGGGTACCAGTGACACATAATTGTTTTGCAAGGCATCGTAGTCGGTATCGCCTCCGCTATCCTCAAAGATGAATTTTCCCCCGAGTTTCAGGCAGGTGCCTCCGTTGCCATCTTCGCAAGGGCTGTAGTTCTCGACCCATTTCGCTTTGGCTTGGCGGCATACCTTGAGTCCTTTGATAGGCTCATCGCTGCGTTTCGGGAAATTCACGTTGAGGCAGACCCCAGGAGGGAGTCCTTCTGCAAGGACCTTCTTGGTGATGGCAACGATATAGTCGTCCAGATGGTCGAAGTCCGCATCAAGGTCATAGCAGTCGAGGCTGAAGCCGATGGCGTTGATTCCATCCATGCAGGCTTCAATGGCTGCCGCCATGGTCCCAGAGTAGATGACATTCGTGGAGGCGTTGGAGCCGTGGTTGATGCCGGAGACTACCAGGTCGGGTTTCCTGTCCAGAAGCCACTGGTAGCCGATCTTCACGCAATCCACCGGAGTGCCGTTGCACAAGAATTCACGATAGCCAGGCTTTTCATCCACCAGGATTCCAGTCAGCGTCGGCGTGGTAGTGATGGAATGGCTTTTCGCGGACATCACCCGGTCGGTGGAGATGACGACGACATTGCCCAGGGGCATCATGAGCGAAGCCAGTTTCTTCAGTCCTTTAGCCTGACAGCCGTCGTCGTTAGTGACCATGATAAGGGGTTTGTTCTGTTCCATCGGTTCCGAGATTAAAAGGTTTTCAAAGTCTGATACAGTTTGCGGGTCGGCAAGCCCATGACATTGTAGAACGATCCATTGAGTCCTGCGATGCCGATATATCCAATCCACTCCTGGATGCCGTAAGCTCCCGCTTTATCGTAAGGTTTGAAGGTGTCGATATAATAAGCCATCTCCTCTTCGTCGAGCAGTGCAAAAGTCACCTTGGAATTCGCAGCAAATGTCTTGATCTTATTGCAGGACCTCACGGTCACGCCTGTCACCACATGATGGGTTTGCCCAGAAAGGATACGCATCATGCGCAAGGCGTCCTCGCGGTCCACCGGTTTCCCGAGGATGCCTCCTGCGGCGATCACCACGGTATCGGCGGTGATAAGCAAGTAGTTCGCTGGAAGTTCTGTATCGGCGAAGGCCAAAGATTTCTGTCGGCTGAGATATTCAGGGACTTTTTCCAGCGGCATCTCCGGGTAGTCCTCAGGGATGTCCTTGGTGAGGCAGGTGAAACGGACGCCCATCCCCTTCAGCAATTCCTGACGCCTGGGGGATTTGGAGGCAAGCACCACCGCATAGTTTTCAAGATGTTCAAGTATCATAGTCATAGATTACCAGGAGAACGCTTCCGCAGTCATCCATTTCCCTTGCACTTTCATGGTTTTTTCGATGATGTCGCGCACGCAGCCACGACCGCCGGGACGGTCGCTGACGAAGGCGCTGATTTGTTTCACTTCCTCCGCGGCATCGGCGGGACAGGCAGGAACGCCGACCCGATGCATCACCTTAAGGTCCGGGATGTCGTCCCCCATGAAGACGATTTCTTCAGGTTGCAAGCCATGCTGCGCCATATACTCTTCCAGCTTTACCACCTTGTCGGGCACACCAGTGAACACGTCCTGCACGCCTAAGGAATTCAGGCGTTTGACGATGTTGGTGACAATGGCGCCTGAGATGACTGCGACATGGTATCCGAGTTTCCCGGCCAGTTGCAGGGCGTATCCGTCTTTCACGTTGGAGGTACGGAGCGGGTCTCCGTTACTATCCATATATACACTGCCGTCGGTCATCACCCCGTCATAGTCAAAGATGAAGGTGGTGACTCCCGCTAGCAGATGATTGATATCGTTCATGTCTTTGCTCAATTGAAAGCACGAAATTAGTCAATTTTTAAATATCATCCCAAAAAAATGGGCACAATCAAACTATTTATGTATTTTTGTAGTTTAAATCAAAGAAATACCACTAACATGAGAATAAGGCATCAGTCAGAGAATCCCGAGCAACTTGTTGCAACCATTGTAGAAGCCATGGATTCCCTCAAAGGCAAAGAGATCGTTACCCTGGACTTGCGGGAGACGGGCACTGCCGTTACAGATTATTTCGTGATATGCCACGCCAACTCAAAGACCCAGGTCGATGCCATTGCCGACAAGGTGATTGACGAGGCTTTGGAGAAGAACGGCGTGAAGCCTTATCACACGGAAGGTCGCGACAACACGGAATGGATCCTGATCGACTTCGTTGATGTTGTCGTACACGTGTTTTTGCAATCCATGCGCAAATACTACCAGTTGGAAGAGCTTTGGGCCGATGCGGAGCGCATCGTGAACAGCGTGGAGGATTGAACTGTATTTAGCAATCGTTTTTATGGAAGACAAGAGAAATCCCCTAAAGCCAGGAGGCAAGAGAAGATTTAACTTCTATTGGATTTATATCATCCTTACGGTCGTCCTGTTTGCCTTGTATTTCGGAGGCAAGGGCGACAACCCCAAGGAGGACATCGAGATGGGGCAGCTCATCGAGTTGCTGCAAAAAGGCGAGATCTCCAAGATCGAGTTGATCAACAAGGAAGACGCGGAGATCTACCTTAAGGAAAACCCGACCAAGGTCCGATACACCTACCGTATCGGTTCCCTGGAGCGTTTCGAAGAGACCGTAGAGCAAGTCCAACAGGAACAAGGCATCACCGACCCGGTATATATCACCAACATCCAGCGCAGAAGCTGGGGCATGGACTTCTTGCTCGGGTGGTTCCCGCTCATCCTGTTGGTGGTGATTTGGATCTTTTTCATGCGCTCCATGGGCCGCGGCGGCATGGGAGGTGGCGGACAGATCTTCAACATCGGGAAATCGAAGGCGCAGCTGTTCGACAAGGACAATGTGCCTGTCAATGTGACTTTCAAGGATGTGGCGGGACTGGAAGAGGCCAAGGTGGAGATCATGGAGATTGTTGATTTCCTGAAGAACCCCGAGAAATACACCAAACTGGGCGGCAAGATCCCGAAGGGCGTCTTGCTGGTAGGCCCTCCCGGCACAGGAAAGACCTTGTTGGCCAAGTCCGTTGCCGGCGAAGCCAACGTACCTTTCTTCAGCATCTCCGGATCCGATTTTGTGGAGATGTTCGTGGGTGTAGGTGCCTCACGCGTACGCGACCTTTTCAACAACGCCAAGCAGAAGTCGCCCTGCATCATCTTCATCGATGAAATCGACGCCATCGGACGTGCCCGTGGCAAGAATCCGATCAACGGCGGCAACGACGAACGTGAAAGCACGTTGAACCAACTATTGACTGAGATGGACGGCTTCGGCACCAACTCCGGAGTCATCGTGTTGGCAGCCACCAACCGCGCCGACATCCTCGACAAGGCCTTGATGCGTGCCGGACGTTTCGACCGCCAGATCTATGTCGAGCTACCCGACTTGAACGGCAGGAAAGAGATTTTCGACGTCCACATGCGCAACCTGAAACTCGGCAACGATGTCAACCGCGACTTCCTCGCCAAGCAGACTCCTGGGTTCTCCGGCGCCGACATCGCCAACGTCTGTAACGAGGCTGCGCTCATGGCCGCTCGCAAAGGCAAGGAGGTCATCGAGAAGCAAGACTTCATGGATGCCATCGACCGTATCATCGGCGGTCTGGAAAAGAAAAACAAGATCATCACTGGTGAAGAGAAGCGGGTCATCGCCTTCCACGAGGCCGGTCACGCCACTACCAGTTGGCTGCTGCAATATGCCCATCCCCTCGTCAAGGTGACCATTGTCCCCCGTGGCAAGTCGCTCGGCGCCGCCTGGTACCTGCCCGAAGAACGGCAAATCACCACCAAGGAACAGATGTACCACGAGATGATCGCCACCATGGGCGGTCGTGCCGCAGAGCAAGTCATCTTCGGCAAGATCTCCACAGGAGCGCTCTCCGACCTTGAGAAGGTCACCAAGCAGGCTTTTGCCATGGTGACCTACTACGGACTCGACGACAAGATCGGCAACCTCAGCTATTATGATTCCACAGGACAACAGGACTATAGCTTCACGAAACCCTATAGTGAAAAAACAGCCGAAATCATCGACCAACAGGTGAGCAAGCTGGTGGAACAGGCGTATCAAGAAGCCGTCACCATCTTGAGCAACAACCGCGAGGGCCTGACCCAACTGGCCAACAAACTCGTAGAGAAGGAAGTGATCTTCGGCGAAGACCTGGAACACATCTTCGGAAAACGCCCTTGGGACAAAGAAGAGACACCCGAGGTGAAGACCGCTGACGAACCAAAACTTGAAGACCATGAGGGATAATCGGGGATCAGACAAAGACACGACCAACAAGGAACAGATTCTCGCCAAGGTGAGAAACGCTGTCATCGAGAAGCCCGAGGCGATGTTTGAAGACATCGACCTGCAGAGCGACACCTGGCAACCCATCAAGGAAGAGGATGGCAACGCCATCACCTTCGTCCAGAAATTCAAGGACATGGGAGGCATCTTCATCTACCTGGAAGACGAAGCCGAATTCGGCGACTGCCTACGCCAACTGGCACCCGAAAACGGATGGGAGCCGTTTTGGTGCACCAGTCCCGAAATGCAACGCCTGCTGCAGCAATACGGGTTGGCCTACCACACCGAACCTTCAAGAGCGCCTAAGCAGAAACTGGTGTGCATCACCGACTGCGAGTACCTTATCGCCCAGACAGGCAGCATCCTCCTCTCCGACGGCAACACGGGGTCCAGAAAAGCCTACACCGAATCCGACGTGCTCCTCGTCATGGCCCACACCAACCAAATCGTAGGGGGACTGAAAGAAGCCCTTCAGAAGGTGAAGGGGCGGTTCAATGGCGGAGCGGCATCGCAAGTGGTCATCCTCACCGGTCCCACACGCACTTACGACATCGAGCAAACCGAGGTCACAGGCGTCTTCGGACCGCGTCAAATGGCGGTTTTCCTGATTGACGATTGAGCCTTCCTTATTTAGAATCATTCTAAAATTGACGATTTTTCAATAATTTTATACCTAGGTTGTCAATATGAATTATTATTTGCTATATTTGCATGGCAAAAAGAAACAAACAACCTATTAAAACAAGATACAAATAGACATTAGAAACAACTATTGGCACTCGTGATTGTTTTACGTTAAAAAAGAAAAGCCTAGGAAACATTTCTTTTTACAGTCTCAACAACGCGTGCGTCAACATATCTGGAACAGATGTGGGACACACTATGAGACAAGCAGGTTTTCCCCTAGGCTTTCTGCTAACGTGAATAGTGATCCCACATTTTTTGTGGAGCGATGCCCAAAATTCATCAAGTACTATGGAAAAAAACGAGATCAAAGAAACCAAGAAGGGCACAAGAAAGCCCAGAGCAAAAAGAGCAACCGCAGCTCCTGGTGACGAGAACGCTATCTTTATCGGCACCCTGATCCAGCAGGAATTGAAAAACCAAGAACGCACCGTGTCATGGTTGGCCCGTAAACTGGACTGCGACCGCACCAATGTTTACAACATCTTCCGTCGCCAGGACATCGACACCGAGTTGCTGATGCGCATCTCCGTCATCCTGCATCGCGACTTCTTCGCTATCTTCTCCAAGGAAGCCAAGAAAAAGATTTCCGCCAATCCTGCCATCTGATTTGCAGGACTCGTGTTATAACAAAAAAGTCTGGAAGATTCTTCCAGACTTTTTTTATTTCATCAGCTCATTGATAATGGCCTCGATGCTCACCCCTTCCGCCTCTGCGGTATAGTTACGGATGATACGGTGGCGCAGAATGGGGACAGCCACTTTCTTGACATCCTCAATGTCGGGAGCATACTTACCCGACAACAGGGCATTGGCCTTGGCACCGATGATGAGGTACTGCGAGGCGCGGGGACCAGCTCCCCAACTCAAGAAACGGTCCGCCCATTCATGAGCCGACGGCGTGTGCGGCCGGGTCTTGGCACTGAGCGCAACAGCATATTGATAGACATGGTCGGAGACAGGCACCCTGCGGACGAGTTGTTGGAAATACACGATTTCCTCTGGCGTGAGCACCGCCGACACAGCTTCTTCCTTGCCCACCGTAGTGCGTTGGACAATCGCCACCTCTTCTTCGTAGGAGGGGTAGTCGAGCTTTAGGTTGAACATGAACCGGTCCAGTTGCGCCTCAGGCAAAGGATACGTACCCTCTTGCTCGATGGGGTTTTGGGTGGCCAGTACAAAGAAGGGCTCCTGCAAACGGAAAGTCTTACCCGAGACGGTGACATTGCGTTCCTGCATCGCCTCCAACAACGCAGCTTGGGTCTTGGGCGGCGTACGGTTGATCTCATCGGCCAGGATGATGTTGGCAAACACCGGTCCCTTGATGAAACGGAACTGACGCGACTCGTCCAAGATCTCCGTACCGACAATGTCGGACGGCATCAGGTCCGGGGTGAATTGGATACGGCTAAAACTCAAACCCAAAGCCTTGCCAATGGTGTTTACCAGCAGGGTCTTGGCCAAGCCAGGGACCCCTACCAACAAGACGTGGCCTTGACAGAAGATGGAAAGGATCGTGTGATGGATGACATCGTCCTGGCCCACGATGACCTTCCCAATCTCGTTCCTAAGCCGACTATATTTTTCAACCAGTGCCTTGGCACCGTCAATGTCCGAGCTATACATTTCCATGGTATGTCTTATTTCCAATCAAACTGAAAATCACAATCCTTGTAATCCTCATCGATACGGATATAGGCTTTCTTCGCCTTATCCTTGATCCATTGTTGAATCACCGACTGGTTCTTCTGGTTCAACGCCCAAGTCTGAATACGCCAGTAATCGTCATTCAAGTTGGCTTTATGAGCTGGAATCTTTTTCTTGATCACCACGACACGGAAAGCATCTTTATTGTCATTGGTCGTCATCGGAACCGGGTCGCTCACCTGACCGACATCCAGTTTGCTGATGACGAAAGCCAGGTTCTTAAACTCCGGGAAGTACTCTCCCATCTCTTGGATATCGGACGCGTCAAGTCGATGTCCACCCATGGCAGGATTGGAGATATATCCGCCGTTGGTTTTGGAATCGTCGTCGCTGAATTTCAGGCAGGCCTCCTCGAAGGTCATGGCTCCACTACGGATCAAGGTTGCGGCGGAATCCAGCTCATGCTGTGCCTGCTCCAAGGCTTCCACGGGCACTTTGGCGGTCATCAGGATGTGGCGGCAGTTCACGTACTCGCCGCGGCGTTCGATCAGCTGGATGATATGGAAGCCAAACTGGGTCTCGATGACTTCAGAGATCTCACCGTCCCTCAGGTTGAAAGCCGCAGTCTCAAACTCAGGAGCGAACTCCCCTCTTCCGGTAAAACCCAACTCACCACCTTTCTTGGCAGATCCGGGATCCTCGGAATAGAGGATGGCCATCGTGGAGAAGCTGCTCTCCCCCTCCAAGATACGCTTCCTGATTTGATACAGTTGATCTTTCACTTGAAGCTTCTGGTCGATGCTGACGGGAGGCCGTTTCACGATCTGTGCAATTTCATATTCCTCACCAATCATGGGAATGCTGTCCTGCGGTTGGCTACGGTAAAAGTTTCTGACCTCCGCCGGAGTAACGGCGACCCCGGAAAGGATGCCATTCCGAACCTGATCCTGGAGCATCCTGTCCTTGACCAATCGACGAAGCTCTTCCTTGATTTCCGACATAGACTTGTTGAAAATCGACTCCAACTTCTCTTGAGAACCGGCACGACCCACCAGTTCGCTGATACGACGGTTCATCTCCATCTCAACTTCATTGTCGGTGACCGTCAAGCTATCCATCTCTGCCTGATTCAGCATCAGCTTTTGGAACAGCAAGTCCTCAAGGATGGCGCACCGCATGTCATTGGCATTTCCTTGGATATCCCCTTGCATCCGGTATTGTATGTATTGTCCCTCAACATCCGACTGAAGGATGATATTCTTTCCCACTACGGCCACCACCTTGTCCACCACCTGCAGTTTGGTTTCCTGAGCCGAGGCGAGGCTCCCCAGTAACAAAGCAGCCAAAACCAATTGTATTCTCTTCATCATTGTAATTGCATTAGTATATTTCAAAAACGTTTTCTTCTTCCGCTTTCTTATACAAATCCTCATTCATTTTCGAAAGCAGCTCCTTCTGCCGTTTCAGCAGCAGGATATTCTTGATGTTTGCTTGCTCGATTTCCAGCGGAGAGACGCTCTCTTCCAGCAGGTAATCCTCAAAGCGAATCATATAGATAAGATTGTCTTTCTCAAAGCTGACGAAACGGTTTTTCTTCAAGAAACTCTCCGTATTATAAATCTCCAGCGGTACCCGTTCCAACAACTCATCCAGTCTCACCCAGGTGTCCACGTCGAAATACGAGGTCGCAGCAGCATGTTCTGCCAAGGCATTCAACTGGGGAAGCATCAACGTATCGCGATTGCTCATCAGTTTCTTGAAGTCCTTGAGGTGCTTGTTGTCGGAGTCAACGGCAACATAAGCCACCTTGACCATGGTATATCTCAGCTGGAAGTTCTGTTTGTGATTCTCATAGTAAGCTGCGATTTCCTCATCGCTGACGATGGTGTCGAGATACTTTCCTATCAATTGCGACTCGTAGGCATAGATGATCAATGAATTGCGATAGTCCTCCAACTGCTTGGTGAAGTTACGCTCATTGCCCGGAAGGTTGTTCTCGGCTTGATGGATCAGCAACTGCCGACGGATCCAAGAGTCAACAAAGGCGTTGACCCTGTCCAGGCTGTCGATCTTGCTCATCCCGGCAGGCACCACACCCTCCAGGTCTTCGGCATAGAGTTTCTTGCCATAGCACTCCGCTATCGTAATCCGCTCCGTTTTCATGTAATAGTCACGGCAGCCAAAAACGATGAACATCGTGGCAAGAAGGACAGCAAGGCTCAGCTTTCTCATTGATAGAGTTTCCTGACTTTATCGAGAACCTTTTCGTTAATCTTCACGGGATACTTGGAATGAAGCTTGTTCATCCATTGCTCTTCAAGCTCCGCCTGGTAGTCGGCAGTGACGAGGCCTTTGGCTTCGCGGAGGGTCTTGGGTTCAGGCTGACGCACCTCAAGAATGTTGACGATGTTCGTCGCTTGATCCACCGTAGAGGTAAATTCCGTCATGACTCCAGGTTGCCATTCGGTTTGATCCACATAGCGGTTATCGCCACGTTGGTAGTAGCCGTTATGGACATGGACATAGCGCAATGAGTCGCGATCGATCTGCTTTTGCAGGCTGTCGAAAGGAATACCTTGTTCAAGATAGGACTTGACCTTAGGCAATGATTCGGGGAACGACACGGTAATCACCGAAGCTTTAACCCTTTCGCCCCACATGTATTTGTTGGCGTTTCTGGAATAGAACGCCTGAAGTCCGGCGGTATCCACGATGGCTTTCTTCCAAACTTCCTTCTCCATCAGGTCGAACAGCAGGATACCGTCGTTATATTCCTGCACCAGCAGCTTGAATTCGGGATACTTCTCCTCAAGATGGGCATCGGCATAATCCATGATGGTTTGGTTTTGGTAGGCATCATAGAGCTGGTAGGCATAGGTGACAGGCGTGACATATTTTTGGACGGTAGCTTTGGCCTTGATATAGTCCACGAAGTTGCTCACGGTGATGGTGGACTCGCCGATACGGAACAGGGAGGCATCCATCTTGACGCGCTCAGCAGGCACATATTTGGCGGCGAGGATGGTACTGTCAACCGTCTCCATGAAAGCGTTGAGGTTCTTGTCGTAGGACTTGAAGCCATACTCCTCTTTGATTTGACGCAGGGCCATCTCTTCGGTCTTCTTGGCACGCATATCCTTCTCGACACGTTCCGCGATACCTTTCTTTTCTTTCTCGAAGCTACCCACTCCCGAGGCGCTGATCAGCTTGACGATATGGAAACCATAGTTGGTGCGGATGGGCTTGGAGAACTCTTCCGGTTGAAGTTGCTTGAGGGCATCGATGAATTCGGGGACGATACGTTGCACCGTGAAGGGGCTGAGGGAGCCTTCGCGGTTCTTGGTACCTTGGTCATCGGTATAGTTCTTGACGGCCTCTTTCCAATTCTTGCCATCGTTCTGAACCAACTCATTGTAGATGTTGTCCGCCTTGTTTTTGGCATTCATCACCTCTTCTTCAGAGGCATCCGGCGGCACTTGCAGGAAGATGTGGGCTGCGCGAATGCTGCCGAGGGCATCGGTGATGCTATTCACCTTAATCAGATGGTAGCCATAGTCGGTGCGAATGGGCATGGAGATTTCGCCTTCCTTGGTGTTATAGGCACCGGTCTCGAAGGGATAAACCATGTCGAACACGGTGAAATAGCCGAGATCGCCGCGGTTGCCTTTACGGAAGGGCGTGTTGTCGGTAGCAGCGATATCGCGTGCTGAGGGGTCTTGTGAAAACTGCACGGCGAGTGTACCGAAGTCCTCCCCTTTCATCGCCCGCTTCCTGATGTCCATCAGTTTGTTATAGATCCTCAGGGTATCCGCGGGTGATGCGTGCTTGTCGCATCTCATGAGGATATGGGAAGCCCTGATGTCTTTCAGTTTACGCTGATAGGCTTCCTCAACGAGTTCCTCGCTGACTTCGTCATTGGCGAAATAGGGCTTGGCCAGTTGCTTGCGATAGCCTTCCAGTTCCTTTTTGAACTTGGCACTGGTGTCGAGTTTCATCTCGTAGGCTTCCATCACCTTCATGCGGAAATTGACGAACAGGTCGAGGTATTCATCCACGGACTTCTTCTCGACGATGTCTTCCCTGTTGTTGTTCTTGTTATAGACATCGGTGAACTCCTTTACTGTGACAGGTTCGTCGCCGATGGTCATGAGCACCTGCTTGTCGAGTCTCGACTGGGCGGTGGCTCCGAAAAATGACAATGAGAGGATTGCTAGGACAAAGATTCTCAGCAAATGATTTCTATTCATGTTGGTTTGCTATTAAAATCGAAAAAATCAGGATCTTTTGCTATAGTTCGGGGCTTCCTGGGTGATGGTCACATCGTGCGGATGGCTTTCGAGGATGCCGGAGCTGGTGATACGTATGAACTTGGCTTTCTTAAGTTCCTCGATGGTATGCGAGCCTGTGTATCCCATGCCAGAGCGGAGTCCGCCGACCATCTGATAGACCACTTCAGAGAGGGAGCCTTTGTAGGGCACGCGACCAGCGATGCCTTCCGGAACCAGCTTCTTGATGTCGTCTTCCATATCTTGGAAGTAACGGTCCTTGGAGCCAGCCTGCATGGCTTCGAGCGAGCCCATGCCGCGGTAGGTCTTGAACTTACGGCCTTCGAAGATGATGGTGTCGCCTGGGGATTCATCCACACCGGCGAAGAGGGAACCCGCCATGATGGAGGATGCGCCCGCGGCAAGTGCCTTGACGATATCGCCTGTGTAGCGGATGCCGCCGTCGGCGATGATGGGCACGTCGGAGCCTTCAAGGGCCTTGGACACCTCGAGGACGGCAGTCAACTGTGGAACGCCGATGCCAGCGACAACACGGGTCGTGCAGATGGATCCTGGACCGATACCCACTTTCACGGCGTCGGCGCCTGCATCCACGAGGGCGAGCGCTGCAGCACCGGTAGCGATGTTACCAGCCACGATATCCAAGTCACTGTATCTGCTACGCAGGGCCTTCACCATGTCGATCACCCCTTGGGAATGGCCATGGGCGGTATCCACGACGAGGGCGTCCACGCCAGCTTCCACCAGGGCGTCGGCACGTTCCATGGTGTTGGCAGTGATACCCACGGCAGCGGCGACACGAAGACGACCGCGGCTGTCCTTGCAGGCATTGGGGCGTGCTTTCACCTTAATGATATCCTTATAGGTAATCAAGCCCAACAGATGATTGCTGTTGTCCACCACTGGCAGCTTCTCAATCTTGTATTGTTGCAGGATGTCAGCCGCTTTCTCGAAAGAGACTTCGGTGGTAGTGATCAGGTTCTCGCTGGTCATCACCTCACTGATCGGACGGTCGAGTCCCCGCTCAAAGCGCAAGTCACGGTTGGTGACGATGCCTTTCAATACATTATGGCTGTCCACGACGGGGATGCCGCCGATATGGTATTCGCTCATCAGGTTGAGTGCATCCCGGACCTTGGCATCCACATGGATGGTGATCGGGTCGCTGATCATGCCGTTCTCAGCACGTTTCACCTTGCGCACTTCCGCAGCCTGTTTGCCGATGGTCATGTTTTTATGAAGCACACCGATGCCGCCCTCTTGGGCGATGGCGATGGCCATGCGTGATTCCGTCACGGTATCCATACCTGCCGAAACCACAGGGATATTGAGTTGGATACGACGGGAGAAACGCGTCTTGAGGCTGGTTTCACGGGGGAGAACATTGCTGTAGGAAGGGACCAGGAGAACATCATCGTAGGTCAGGCCTTCACCTACAAATTTATCATTATCGAATGCCATAGCTTTAGTGTTTTAATTAATCTGCAAAAATAATAAAAAAAATCAATTTACAACAATCCTTCTGCGGAGTTCAACACCGTCTTCATCCACGCACCTCAAGGTATAGTTGCCCTTCTCCATGTCGATAGCCATCTGATGGTTCAACCGCGTCTTTCCAAGGAAAGTGTCATTAAGTGTCCAATAGATGGTCTTCTTCGGGTCGCGATGGGCAATCTCGAAGACAACCTGCTGGCGTATCCCTTCAATACCGATAGGGATGGTGACGCGAGCGTCCGATTTGGGATAAACGAAGGCCATGATCTCGTCGGGATGGGAGGAGGCGCAGTTGGGGTACATGGCCGGGAGTGGGCGATACATGGGGGTATGGCGTCGGTAGAACCATTCCTGCACAGGGGGCAGGACGAAATAGCGCTCATAGCGTTTTTGATCCACCGGATAGCAGTCGGGAAGCACCTGATACTGACCTGTGGAGTCAAGGAAGACTTTCTTGTGGTAAGGACAGACACCGGTCTTGATCTCCACATCGGGCATCAGCACCTTTTGGGTGCTTTTGCAGATGTCGGAGTCGGGATAGCCCGAGATGGCGCAGACCTCTACCTCGATGGCTTCGGGGGTGGAAGCCGGATAGGTATAGCTATCTTTCAACGCCTCGGCGACGTCGAACATCAGGGGTGCGGCTGAGCCCACACCGGTAAGGCCCGGACGGCCTTCGCCATCCGCGTTGCCCACCCAAGTGCCGATGACATATTGGTCAGTGAGGCCGATGGCCCAAGCGTCCTTGAAACCATAGCTGGTACCGGTCTTCCATGCCACCTGTTTTGAGGAAGAGAAGCTACTCCACCCGATTTGGTTGACAGGACGTGTCAGGCCTTTCATCACGTTGAAGGTGATGGCGATGGCATCGGCAGAGAACGGGACAATGTCCTCTGGCACCTTCTCCTCAAATTGTTCATTCACCACGGAAGCGAGTTTTCTACCCATGCGGGCATAGACATTCACCAGATCGTAGAGCGAGGCCTCTGCCCCACCGACGATGAGGGAAAGGCCATAATGATCGCTGTCGAAGACGATTCCGGAGATGCCCAGCCGGCGCAACAAGGCATGGAAACGCTGGTGTCCATACTCCTTGAGCAGATGAACGAAAGGTGCGTTGAGGGAATGCTGCAAGGCCACGTTGGCAGGCACTGCGCCCCAGTATTGTCCTGAATAGTTCCTCGGGGTGAAACCGGAAAGGCTCATCGGCACATCGGGAAGCAGCATGGTGGGGAGCAAGGTACCTTCGTCAAGCATGGCGGCGAAGAGGAAAGGTTTCATGATGCTACCCGTGGAACGTTGGGCTTTCACCATATCGACCATGGCAGCATCCTTGGCTTCACTGTTGTTGCCCACGTAGGCGACCACTTCTTGGGTAAGGTAATTCACCACAAACACTGCGGCATTCTCGATTTCATTCTTGGTGTTGGTCTCGTAGTGGCGCTGCATGATCTCGGTGACCGTACGCTGCAAGTCGTAGTCGATGGAAGATTGGATCTGTTCCCCTTTGTGTTTCTTCTCCAAGTCCATGAGGTAATGGTAGGCCATCATGGGCATGTCGTAAGGTTTGTCGGGCAGTCGTTCCAAGACGGCGAGTTCGCAATCCTCTTCATTCAGCCTTGGGATGTGGAGTTTCCGAGGGGTACGGAGTTTCGCGGTGGTCATCCGTTGCAAGAGGGCGTCACGTTTTTCGAGCAGTTTCTCCCTTGACTTCCCTGGATGGATCATAGCGGGGGCATTGGGAAGGACTGCCAAGGTGGCTGCCTCGCTCCACGAAAGCCGGTCGGGAGTAGTATGGAAATAACGCCATGCGGCAGCGTCGATCCCAACCACATTACCACCGAAAGGGGCATTAGCCGCATACATGTCGAGGATGGTCTTCTTGGAGTAGCGCAATTCAAGTCGCATGGCCAGAATCACCTCGAGAAGTTTCTCCCCGTAGGTCCTGGGTTTGTTTTTACGGGCCAGGCGGACCACCTGCATGGAGATGGTGCTACCGCCACGGACCACCTTCCCCGCCTTGGTGTTTTCCACAAGAGCCTGGGCAAAGGCGATGGGATTGAAACCTGCATGATGGAAGAACTGTTGGTCCTCATATTCCAGCACGCAGGCGATGTATTTGGAAGAATAGTTGTTGCTGGCGGGGAATCGCCATTGGCCGTCGTCGGCGATACGGGCGCCAAGAAGCCTCCCGTCGCTGGAGGTCAACACCGTGGAATACGGGTCGTTGAACCTCGGCACCGGGATGCATAGAAAAAGAAAGAACAGGCCTGCGACAATCAGGCCTGTTCTGTAATAAAACTTTTTACGTGTCATTTAACCACGACCGGACGCGCCGGCACCATGTAGTAGATATCGTTGTTGTACATATCCTCGCAGCGGACTGCCGGCAGCATGAAGTTACCTTCGTATGTAGCGTTCAGCTTGAGTTTGAAGGTCGCCTTGCTGTTGGCGGAGAGGTCGAAGAAGTAGTACGCACGATCGTCGCGGATGTCGAAATGCTTGGCGGCTTGACTACCCGAGCTCACGCCGAGGGCACGCTCGTTGACGATCTCCCAACCGGAGGCCAGGTAGTAGGACAAGGCAAGTTCCGTCACACGGTATTTGCTCGGATTCGTCACGGTGATCTCAACGGAGAAGTCCTTACCCATCGGCAGGCTGGCCACATTGAGTTCGGCACCGTTCTTGTCGTAGTATTTCACCGACATCTGGATGAGGTTACCCTTCTCCTGAGTCTCATACTCGGCCAAAGAGGTCTTGGTATAGATCTTGGCCGTCAGCTTCTGGTCGGAGTTGTTGGTGATTTCCACCTTGTTGGAGCCAAGTTTGGGTGTCATGGACATGCCCACCGAACCCATGTTGGTGTTCAAGGTGTGGGCGTCACCATTCACATTGACAGTAGCTGAGATCGGGCTGTTGGTCGCTCCCACCTTCTCGGCATATTTACCCAAGGTGAAGAGTGTGAAAGCTGTGGTTTGGGTATCCAACCAGCCATTGCCATTCAGGATCTCGCAGATGTCGTTGACATGGCTTTGGATCGAGGCCTGATCACGACTGCAGAGGATCTCGGCATAAGTCATGAAGGCCAGGTCGCGGGCACGTGAGCCAAAGGAGGAGATGTAGTCTGACATGTCGCCTTCGGTGGTCGTGGGCCACAACTGAGCAACCATGTTCTTCTTGCCCACCTGGGCGTAAGTGGCGGCGGTCAAGATCGACGTCAGCGTGTAGTTCTTCTTGATCTCCTTGAAGCGGTTGAGGGCACCCATCTCCGACTTACCGGCAAGGGCAAGGACGAAGAGACGATAAGCTTGGATGGTCTCACCCGGCTTGAAGTCGGGGTTGTTGCCCCAAGATCTGGCGATACCAGCCTGACGGTTGATCAAGCCATCATAGAGATAAGCCGGAACATCGAAGCCTTGGTTCTTGGCTTCCACCAGGAAGTGCAGTGCGTAGAGCTCGGTCCAAGGATCGGAATAATTGCCTTTGGCCCAGTTGGTGAGCGTAAAGTCGGACTTCTGGTAGGCTTTCAGGCCATTGATGCCAGCTTCGATGGCTTGGCGGGTCTTGACCTGGTCTTCCTCACTCTGCTGGATGAAGTAGTTGATGTACAACTTCGGGAACGCAGCCGACACCACCTGCTCAAGGCAACCGTATGGATAGGTGTCGAGGTAGTTGAGACGGCTGTAGAGATCGACCGGAATCAAGGATGCGATAGTGATATTGCCTTCCTGGGTACCTTGCAGACCCTTGAGTTCAAAGTCCACTGTCTGCTTGGAGTTCGGAGCGATCTCCTTGGTGTAAGTCGTACGGCTCTCAGAGTATGGCATGCGGATCGGGATCTCGGTGACCGTCTGTGCCTCGTAGTTGTCGCCAGAGACCTTGACATCCATGACAGCGTTGCCGACGGTTTCCTGCACCTTGACCTTCATGGCCACCAAGGCCTCGCCGTTGTTATCGACTTTCACCGAAGCTGGCAGGTTACCGACAGGTGTGAGGTTCTTGTTGTTGATGACCACGTTGAGGTTCTTGCCCTTCATATTGGGAGCGAGCACCTGAACCTTGAGGTTCATCACATCGCCAGGGGCGGTGACGCGCGGAGCGGAGGCATAAAGGGTAATCGGGTCAACCACCTTCATCTCTTTCTCAGCGGCGCCGTAGGACTTGCCTTCACCTTTGGCGACCACCATGAAGCGGAGGGCGCCTGAGCACAGCGGCACTTCAAATTCGTGGGTGTTGGTGCTTCCCGCTTTCAGCTCGAAGGGTCCCAAGGTGACCGCGTAAGCTTTGAAGCGCTTGTCGAGGGTGACCTCTTGGTTGAGGAAGCCGTCACCACCGACTGCATAGACCGTTCCCATCTCGCCCGTGAAGGCATCGATGATGTTGCTGTAGTTATCCCATGTACGGACTCTCAAGGCTTGTTTGGCGTTGAAGTAACCGTAAGGATTCGGGGTGGAATAGTTGGTCAGGCCGAGGATACCCTCGTCAACGATGGCCAGGGTGTAGGTCATGGCTTTGCCATTGTCTTCTTTGACGCTGACCTGGATGTTCTTCTTGGTGTTGGAGCTCTCAGGCAAGCCCAGGACAGGCTTCAACTGCAAGTTACCGTCCTCAATCTTGACGGAGACGACGCCGTACATACGCAGCGGCATGTCGTTGCCGGCATTGCGGGGTTGCAGCAGGGACACATACACATAGACATTCGGGATCATCTCCTCTGTGGCTTTGATCTCGACCCTGCCTTCCTTGCCGAGGTTTTCGAGGAAGTAGGAATCAATGATCTTGTCGTTGGCTTCCACCGTGACGAGTGCATTGGCTTTCTCGTTGGAGGGGAAGGTCACGATGATGTTCTCACCCACCTTATAGGTATCTTGGGTGCTGCTCATGGCAAGTTCAACGGGGCCGTCGGAGGTACCGGTGGAATGGAGGGCGTAGTCCCAATCGAAACGCACCACCTTGGCGAAGGTGTTGCCGCCTTGGTTATCGGTGATGACAAGGAGGTAGAGACCCCACTTCTCATCCGGCACGTTGAGGGTCAGGTTGGTCTTGCCACCGTTGCAGGTAAGGGTACCGCTCATCTCTGGGCTCTTATAGGTACCTCTCACATATTTCTGGAGGGTGTAGGCGTTGTCACTCGACCACCACCAGTAACCATCGATTTTGTAGAATTGATAGTCAAGGGCGATGGTAGATCTGACCAGTTCACCGTTTTCGCTGACCACGGCAACGGGGAAGTTCCAGTTACGGTTGGTGAAGTAATAGGAGCCGTATTTGGATTCCGTCTTGGGGAATTCCACACCCACGTATCTCTCGTAAGGCGAGAGTTTGGCAGTCTTTGAGGACACGCTGAAGTCGCCGCCTTGTTCAAACACCTTGGTCACGAAGGTGGCGTTAAGCATCTGTTCGGAGGTGAGGTCGGTAAGCGGGTCGAAGCCAACGGAGGCATGGCCTTGGCCATCCAGAGGTCCGCTGAAGA
Source organism: Bacteroidales bacterium (assembly GCA_017965765.1). Lineage (GTDB taxonomy): Bacteria > Bacteroidota > Bacteroidia > Bacteroidales > F082 > Limimorpha. The sequence goes on along the minus strand of JAGCPJ010000052.1, from coordinate 17,745 downwards.
CGGCGTACTCATCGGGATAGAATTCTTCAGATTCGTTGACGAAGGTATAGGTCGGGAAGGTGGAGAAGCTGGTACTGCCTTGGCGCACCTTGACATCGATTTCGGCGGTAAGGCCGGAAGCGGTAAGGCCGTTGAGCCATTTGGCGTCAAGACCCACATAACGCGGATTGGACAAGCTGATGACATCTGGAGTATTGAACTTGATCTCCAGACGGTTGGGCTTCACAGTCTCGACACGCAGGTATTGGGTGATGATGCTGTTACCCACCTTGAAATTCGCTCTCCAGAGACCTGTCTCGTCATTCGGGCTGGTTGCCACGTTATAGGTGTAGATGCTACCGACAGGATGGTTGTTCGACTGGCGGGCATAGAGGCGGTTGTTGGCATCGTAAACCTCCATCACCACAGGATAGTCGGCGGGCAGGTTGGCATCGAAGTCAGAGACCATGAGGTTCAGTTGCAGTTCATCGCCTGGACGCCACACACCACGGTTGGAGTAGGCAAAGGCGGCTACACCTTTCTCTATGTATTCGCCACCGACATTGAACTTGCTGTAAGACAGCGACTCGCCATTGTTGGTCTTGATCAGTGACTGGCCGCTCTTGCTGTCGCTAGCGACGACGAAAGCAGGACGGTTGGCGCAAGTCAGATGGACATGACCTTTGCTGTCGGTACGGCCTGTGGCGATCTGCTGGCGCTGATAGTTATAGGCGCTGACTTGAGCACCAGAAACCGGTTTGGCGTCGGTGATGCGGCAAACGAAGACATCGAGTTGGTCTTCCCTGCCCATCTTGGCAGTAACGGCAAGGTCGGTAACCATGATGTTCTTCTTGATCTCAACATAGTTGTAATAGCTTGCCGAGTACGGATCGTCCCAGTCGCCATCGTAGTCATGATTCTTGAACTCGTAGGCTTGGCCATCCCAGTATTTGGCTTCGAGGTCGTCGTCTTCCAGGGTAAGCAGGCTGGATTCGTCCGTGGCGAAAGCATAGTCTTGCGGTCCGAAATCGAGGATCAGTTGGTAGAGTTCGCCAGCTTTCACGTCCACATAGTCGGAGAGTTGGATCGGGAAGGTAAACCATTGGCTTGGGGAGGGGTTGTCGAGGGTGAGTCTCACCTTCTTGACCAGACGGCCGGCCTTCTTGATACCCCAAGTGTCTTCAAGGTCATTGTCTTGATAGAACGACAGGATGTTGTCGTCGAACACGCGGACCACGCGGAGCACCACTGATTTGAGGCAGATGGCGTCGAAGTAGATGGTAGCGTCGCCCACTTCGGGAACGATGACGCCGTCCTCCGTCCATTTCACTCTCGGTTGGAGGTCAGTAAGGTCAAGTTTGAACTCTTGGGCTTTTCTCAAGGAATTGCCTTCGACGTCCTTGATGCCGGCGCCGATGGTCAGGGTGATGTCATCCAGTTGATAGCTGTAGAGGTTCGACTTGTCGAAATAGAACACGATCTTGTTGCCCACGATGTCGGTACGATAGCCCATGGAAGGCTGCACATCGACGAAACCGTTGATGTTGGCTTGTTTGATCGGCTGGGTGAAGATGACGGTAGCGGCGCTGTTCTCTTTGTCAACTTTCACGTCGATAGCCTTGAATTCGTTCTTGTTAACGACGGTAAGGGTACGGGTTGACTTTGACTTGGAGTTGAGTGCTTTGCCGTCCAGTTCCAGGTCGAGGGTGGAATCGCTGTTCCCCCTCTTGACGTTATTGACTTGGAAGTTGTACTTGCGGTCGCCGAGATAGGTGGCGGTAACGGCATGTTGTTTCACAAAGTCGTTCTTGAAGATCTTCAGCGCTTCTTCGTCCGTCACAGGTTGGGTGAAGAACACTTTGACATCGTACTGCACTTCATCGGCAGTATATTTGGGGTCGATGTCCACTAGACTGAAGTTTTGCACTGGTCCTTGGGCGGGTTTGTTGGTCTCGCCCGGCTTGGTACAGGCGGCAAGGAGACCCAGGAAGAGGGTTCCCAAGACGAGCACCATGATTCGATTCATTTTTTTCATGTTCATGTGTATTATTTTTGGTTGTTGTTATGCATCGATATTGGCGTAGGTGGCGTTTTGTTCGATGAATTCACGGCGCGGGGCCACTTCGTCACCCATGAGCATGGAGAAGATGTGGTCGGCTTCCATGGCGTTCTCGATGGTCACCTGGCGGAGGGTACGATGGGCTGGGTCCATGGTGGTTTCCCAAAGTTGTTCGGGGTTCATCTCACCGAGACCTTTGTAGCGTTGGACATCGACGGAGCGGTCGGTGCCGTTTTTGGAGAGTTCCTGATAGGCTTGGATACGTTCCTCGTCGGTCCAGCAATAGCGCAGCGGCTTCACCCCTTTCTTGATGAGGTAGAGCGGCGGTGTGGCGCAATAGACGTAGCCATTCTCAATCAATTCACGCATATAGCGGAAGAAGAAGGTCAGGATGAGGGTGGTGATGTGGCTACCATCGACATCGGCATCGGTCATGATGATGACCTTATGGTAGCGCAGTTTGTCGAGGTTGAGTGCCTTGGAGTCTTCCTCGGTGCCGATGGTGACGCCGAGTGCGGTGTAGATGTTACGGATTTCCTCACTTTCGAAGGCGCGGTGTTGCATGGCTTTCTCCACGTTGAGGATCTTGCCTCGAAGCGGGAGGATGGCCTGGAAGGTACGGTCGCGTCCTTGCTTGGCGGAACCGCCTGCGGAGTCACCCTCGACGAGGTAGAGTTCCGTCTTGGCGGGGTCGCGTTCGGAGCAGTCGGCGAGTTTGCCAGGCATGCTGAAGCTGGAGAGCACCCCCTTGCGTTGCACTTTCTCGCGGGCGCTACGGGCAGCTTGACGGGCTTGGGCGGCGAGCACCACCTTGTCGAAGATCAGCTTGGCCTCCTTGGGATGTTCCTCCAGGTAAGCAGACAGTTGCTGTCCGACGATGGAGTTGACGATACCCATGACTTCGTCGTTGCCAAGCTTGGTCTTGGTCTGGCCTTCGAACTGCGGCTCCGGCACTTTGACAGAGATGACGGCGGTGAGGCCTTCGCGGAAGTCATCGGGGGTGATCTTCACCTTCTGCTTCTCAAATTTCTCCAACAGCCCGTTCTTCTCCGCATAGGTATTGAACGAACGGGTCAAGCCGGAGCGGAAGCCTTGGAGGTGGGTACCACCTTCGATGGTGTTGATGTTGTTGACGTAAGAGTGCAGGTTTTCGGAATACTCTGCATTGTATTCAAGGGCGATCTCCACGGGGACGCTGTTACGTTCTCCTGAGATATAGATCGGTTCCGGAAGGAGTTTCACGCGGTTGGCATCGAGATATCCGATGAAGTCGGTGAGTCCATTCTCGGAGAAGAAGGTGTCGGAACGATAGCTTCCATCTTCCAAAGTGGCGCGTTTGTCCGTCAGCACAATGGTGATGCCATGGTTGAGGTAGGCCAGTTCGCGCATACGGTTGGCCAGTGTGTCGTAGTCATATTCCGTATGGAGGAAGATGCTGCTGTCGGGTTGGAATGTGATACGGGTGCCGTGGGCGTTTGATTCTCCCACCACCTTGACTTCGTACAGCGGCTTGCCGCATTCATATTCTTGGCGGAAAGTCTTGCCTTCACGATACACCTCGGCCGTCATGTGGGTGGAAAGTGCGTTGACGCAGCTGACGCCCACACCGTGGAGACCGCCGGACACCTTGTAGGAGCCTTTGTCGAACTTACCACCGGCATGGAGGACCGTCATGACGACTTCCAGAGCGGAGCGCTTTTCCTTTTCGTGCATACCCGTAGGGATACCACGGCCGTTATCGAGAACGCTGATGGCATTCCCTTCCAAAATGTCAACTACAATTCTATCACAGAAACCCGCCATCGCTTCATCGATGGAGTTATCCACAACTTCATAGACCAAATGGTGCAATCCACGGAAGTGGACATCGCCAATGTACATGGCAGGTCTTTTACGGACTGCCTCTAGACCCTCGAGAACTTGGATTTTATTGGCGCCGTATTCTTCACTTGCTAATTCTTTGATTTCTTCTTCAGTCATTTTCAGATACTTATGATTTTATCTATTAAATGACAAAAGTAAGAAAAATTTCTTTACAAAAAGATGTCTTTTTGAAGAAAAAAATCAAAAAAAATCAGGTTAGAATCTCATCTTCACCCCTGCAAAGAACTGGAGTCCTGTCACGGGATAATTCACGAAAAGTTCGTAGCGCTGGTGGAGCAAGTTGTCGATCTTTCCGAACACGGTCAATTCATCACTCACCTTATAGTCCGCACCGATGCCAAGATCCATCACGGGCTTCAGCCTGAAGCTGGGCGTGGTCAGCAATGGGGAATCAACACGGCCATAGCGTCCTCCTTGGAAGAGGAACGAGGAATAGAGCGACAGTTGTTGGGTGGGATCGTAGTTCAGCTTGAGCTTGGCTTCCATCTCGGGATGGTAGAGGGCATGGTCGAGGATAGCCGTATGGTATTTGTGATAGGCGAAACCGGCATCGATGGTCACTTTGTCAAAGGCCAGCCAACGCAAGTCAGCCAACACACTCACCACCCTCGAGTCGTCATAGAACACGTCAAATCTATTGTTAACGGCATGGCCACTGAACGTTTGCGAGAGCACGGTATAGAAAGGATCATTCATGGTATGGCGGTAACGGACACCAGCATGGAGATCCATGGTCTTCATAAGATTGGTACGGACACCCCCTTCGAAGCCCAGCTTCACGGTAGTCACCTCCATGGCGATATCGGATGCCAGGAAAGGATTCTCAGCCACCAACTCACTGTAGGTATAGAGCTTGCGGCCACCGTTCAATCCAGCATAGAACTCAACACTATTATTGAGTACGAATAGACTACCTTTCAAATCGGGATGCACGGTAAGCAGGCGGTTGGCCGTCCCGAATGCCTTGGCACCATCAAGACGCACGCCAAGATGCAGGCGGTAGAAGTCGTCCTTCATCTCGAAGTAAGGATTCACCTTGAACATCATCCTGTTCATTCCCAAGCTGAGCGGGAAGGCGGTATGGTCGAATTGGAAGGCCAAGGCGGTACCGAGGCGTTGGGGATGGTTTTTCTTTCCCCACCAACTCTCCGTGAGGCTGACATCATAGTCGAGGCCGCCAAAGTGTTCTGCGCCCAGCTCGGGGCCGCCAAAGAAGTAATGGTAGTCCAAGTTGAGGTCGTGACGTGACTCGCCGGTACGGGTGTTCGCGGAAGCCAAGCCGAAACGGGCTCCAACGGTGTTGTACATCTTCCGTGGGGCCAGCTTTTCGAGGGTGGTTTCATCGATAGACCAGTTCGCTGTGTTGATGCCATAGTTGTGGACCATGTCGTTCTTGTAATAGACGCCCCCTCCCACCTGCAGGTTGCTGAAGCGGCTGCTGGTCAGGTTGAGATCAAAAGCATTGTTCATGAATCCCGAGTAAGCATAGTCCTTGATACCCAACCAGGAGGAAAGGTGCTTGATGCCCACGCCCAAGCCTAAGGTCTTGCTCAGCTTGGAATTATGGTTGTAGAGGAACACTGGGGTGAGTCTGGTACCTATGCCGGCCATCAGGAAGTTCTGGGCTTGTGAACCATCCAAGGCCTCTTTGGCTTTATAATTCAAGGCGCTGATTTTCTCAAAATGATAGGGCAAGCGACGGTCGATGTCCAGGATCTTGACTTCTGGACTTGGGATGGTGAAGGAGGCTTCCGGCTTCTCGATCTCCAGCTGGATCTTGTTCACCTTGTTGACTTTCGGTCGGTAGGTTCCTTCGATGGTCACTTCCTCGTTATGTTGCGCGAAAAGTCCAAGACTAATGGAAAAAGCCGCCAACAAAAGAATGGATTTGATATGCTTCATAACACTGTTTTTTTCTTCTTACTTCTTACTTCTGTCTCCTGTCTTCTATCACTCCTTAATATGCTCCAACCTATGCTGCGCCTCGGTCTTCAGTTCCTGGATGGAACAGTTGTCGATCACGCTTCGCAAGGTTTCTTTGGCTTGGAACGTATTGTCTTTGGCCACATACACATCCGCAAGCAGGATGAACGACTTCGCCACCCAGTATTCGTGTGCAGAGAATCGGTCGGAGATGTTGAACACCTTGCTTTCCGCTTCGTCGAATCTGTTCAGCCTGAACGAGGATGCGGCGGCGTAATAGGCACTTTCGGCCCCATAGACCGACTTGTCCGCTTGGGCACTCTTGTCGAGCCAAGTGATGGCAGTGTTGTAGTCACCCTTCATGTAGTACGACTTGCCGATGATATGGTTGATCTGGTTGGTCTGTTCCTTGGTCAGGTCTTTGGAACGGCTCAGGCTCTCTCCCATCTCGATGGCTTTGTTGTAGTCATCTTTGAAATAGCAGCTCTTCATGCCACCTTCGAGGGCTTCCAGCCGGCGGAGTGGTTCCTCGGTGATCTCGGCCAATCGGCCATAGTATTCACCTGCCTTGGTATAGTTGCCTTTGTCATATTCGATACGGGCCAGTTTCAGCAAGGCGTCGTCGGTGAAATCATTGTTAGGTTGGTTAACAATATAGGTCAGATGTGTTTTTATATCCTCATCAACCCCGACTTTCTCTGCACATTCGGCTGCATAGTGGTGTGCTTTCAAGGTGTAGGCTCCTTTCGGGAATTGGCTGAAATAGTATTTCAAGGCTCTCTCTGCCTCGGTATAGCGACCATCGAGGAAGAAGTTTTCTGCGGTGGCGAAGGCCAGCGAATCCTGTTGTGTCACTTGCTGTCCCTGACCGGTATGTTCCGCATAGCCGAAATAACCGTTGAGGTCGTTGCGCTCCATATAGATGTTGCGGATGATGGCCAGCGATTCACGCGATTCGTCCGTGTTGGGGTAGTTCTCGACGAGGGTCTTGAGGGGAGTCAGTGCCTGGTCGTATTGGTTGTTGTTATAGTAGATCATGCCGATCTTCATCAAGGCTTGGCGGGTCAGCGAGGAGCGTGGACGTTCCTTGACGAGGCGGTTGAAGGCACTGATGGCGGCACGTTTGTCGCCATGAAGCAGGTGGGTATTGCCAATTTCAAAGAGGGCTTTGTCATAGTAGTTGGTACTGGGATAGGTTTGGATCATATCCTCGAGCATAGAGATCTTCTTGTTGGCGTTGCCTTTGGCGCCGTAGCAGAGTCCTTGTTGGTAGAGGGCATAGTCGAGATAGGCTTTCCCAACGCGGGTGGCCATGTCATAGTAGTTGATGGCGATATCGTAGTCGCGGTCCACGAAGAAGCAGTCGCCGAGACGGATATAGGTGTCGCATTTCAGGTCGGTGCGGTTGTCGTCGCAACGGGTGATGAAGCTTCTGAAGTTTTTCACAGCCTCGTCGTAGTCAGGTTTCTGATAGTTGATGTAGCCAAGGCCGTAGTCAGCCATCACTTGCAGGTTGCTGGGGGCAGACACGGTATTTTTCACCATCTTATAATAACGTTCCGCAGTGCTGAAGTCATTGGCGGCGTAGGCAGATTCAGCGAGCCAGAAGGCAGCTTCCATCTTCTTATTGCCAGGTTGTTTGCCTTTCAAGATTCTGGAGAAATAGGACTGTGCCTTGTCGTATTGTTTGTTTTGGTAGTAGTCCACGCCAGTAGTGAAGAGCAGTTCGTCATAGACCGACTTAAGTTCCGGGCTTTTCTTGCGCATCTTGTCGAGTCGGGCCAAGGCATCGTCGTTGTTTTTCGCGTTGAGCAGCAGATAGACCGACAGTTCTTCTGCTTCGGCGGCACGGGGTGACTTGGGATTTTGGGCCACGAAGGCGTCCAGTTGGGACACAGCCTCACAGAACGGGTCGGCGCCGGGTTGCAGGCTTAGATAGGCATAGTTGAACAGCGCGTCTTCGCTGATAGCCTGGTCGAATCCTGCGGCGTAGGCGGTGTAGAAGGCGTTACGGGCGAATTTCGGTTGGTCGGTATCCGCATAGCAGGAAGCCAGGTAGTATGAGGCGTATTGTCCAATGGTGTCTTTTTCGGAAGCTGCCTTTTGCAGATCGGTGATGGCTCCTTTGAGGTTTCCGGTCTTCATCTTGCAAGTACCCATTTGGTAGTAGGCCTCGCGAGACATGGCGCGTCCCGGGCTGTTGCGTGTGAAGATGTCGTAGTATTCGAGGGCGCTGGCATAGTCCTTTTGTTGGAAATACGCGTCGGCCACGATGAGGGCCATCTCGCCTTTGCGCTTGCTGTCGGCATTTCTCACGGCTTCTGGGCCGTCACGCAGGACCGCTTGGTAATCGCCGTTAAGGTAGTTGATCTGCATGATATAAGGGGTGACAGTCTTGTTATAGACGGGAACCTCACGCAGCTGTTCAAAATAAGGCAAGGCTTCTTGGAGTCGATCCCTGGTGTATTGGATATGGGCGTAGTAGTATCTTGCGTCGTCTTGGTATTTCCCTTTGTTCATCGCGACGCCTTGGAAAAGGGGCAAGGCCTTGTCGATTCGGTTCTGTTGGTAGTATGCGTAGGCCATGTTGAACTGCATCTGTTGGGCCTCTGTTTGGGTCAACGAGGAGGCGGAGGTCTGTTCATAGAGTGCTATGGCTTCGGCATATTTCTTACGGGCAAAAAGCACGTTGGCATAGAGGAAGTTGGCGTGCCGCGCCCAGGTACAGCCCGGGTTGTCGTTGACGAAGGCGGTGATTTTCGCCTCGGCATCGCTTTGTCCCGAATACAGGCTACACACCGCGATATAGTATTGTGCATCCACCGCATTTTGCAGCTTCTTATCCTCAATCAAGGAAAGGTACTGCGTAAAAACGGAGAGTGCGGCGCCATATTCCTCATTTTGGTATAAGGTCAAGCCTTGGTCGAACAACGCTTGCGGATCATACTGCGGAATCTGTTTTTGTGCTGATAATGAATTAGATAGCAGGAATAAAATCCCAATAATCAAGCCGAGTTTCAGTCTATATTTCATGCTTCTGTCATATTTTCCCATGATAACGCAAAAGTAACACTTTTTCTTTTTCCGTGACCACAAGGAGGTGTAAAAAAACAGGGGCCCTTGGAAGGGGCTCCCTGTTGTATGGCAATTCGGGCGTATAAGCGGGATTCTGTACCCCTTGCGGGGCGACTGTCATTTCTCTAGGCTTACGGTCACCCGCAAGCTCAAGCGCCCTACCCTGAGACGATGGGCGAGCAACCCATTTGGAGTCAAGGACTCCGGTGTCTCTATACTTGGACTTGCAGCCCATAAGGTTTACCCCGGCGGAATGTCACCACCGCGCCGCGTGAGCTCTTACCTCACGTTTTCACCCTTACCTTGAGCTCTCAGGATCATCAAGGCGGTAATTTTCTGTGGCACTGGCTGTTACCCTTACGGATACCTTCCCGTTAGGAAGTATGGTGCTCTATGCTGTCCCGACTTTCCTCGTGCCGGCTTTCCCGACCCGCGACAGTCAGCCCGAATCACGGTGCAAAAGTAGGAATTTTTTAGAAGACAGGAGACAGAAGTCGGAAGAAAGAAGTATTTTTGCAATCTCTAAACATTTTGCCATGAAAAAGACACTTTCTGTTTTGTTTTTCATGCTTTGCATCGGTTTGATTCACGGACAGGACAAAGAGCTCCGTCACGTCATCGTGGTGATGAACGATCAATACGATGCGACTAGCATGACCCGCCTAACTCCATTCATGGACAAGGCCCAACAGCGGGCCTTCGTCATCAACGACCATCAAGCATTTTGTGCGACTTCCCAACAAGCGACACTCCAGTTTGTGGAGCGCTTGGGCGATGAGGTACAAGCCGTGAAGCCCTTCTGGGTTTTCAACGGATTCGCCTGCCAGGCGACCGACGATGCCATCCGTCAACTTGAGGCACGCAGCGAGGTCGCTTACGTGTATCACGACGTGTTTCGCAAGAGGATTCCAGACAATGAAACGCCCAGAGAAGTCACTGCAAAGGACACGGGTTGGCATGTGGACAAGGTGAACGCCCCTGCGGTATGGAACTATGAAGGCACAGGCTATACCGGCAACGGGGTCGTCGTGGCCATCCTCGACACAGGCGTGAACTACAACCATATCGATCTTCAAGAAAGCATGTGGGATGGCGGTACCGAGTACCCCCACCACGGCTATGATGTCGTCAACCACGACGACGACCCCATGGACGACTACGGACACGGAAGCCATTGCGCCGGTATCGTGGCCGGACAAGGGAATGCCGGCACCCAGACGGGCATCGCCCCAGGTGCCAAAGTCATGGCCATCAAAATCATGGACGAGACTGGTTATGGCGGCGATGAGCAGCTCTTCGAAGGTATCGAATTTGCCCTGGCCCACGGCGCCGACATCCTGAGCTGTTCCTTTGGAGATCCTGACACGGGCCCATACGCACCTTATCGTCATGTCAGCGAGACCGTGCTGGAGGCAGGTGTGGTGGCAGCCGTGGCAGCAGGCAATACAGGCGAGCAGCAATACGCTTACCCGATACCTTTCAATATCCAGGCACCCGGCAACTGTCCCCCACCTTGGCGTCATCCTGACCAGCAAATCGATGGCGGCCGCACCGCTGTGGTTTGCGTGGGCGCCACTGATGCCAATGATTCGCATTGCAGTTTCTCCTCGGTAGGACCCACTACATGGGCCGAAGGAACCAATATTGGTAGCTATGACGACTATCCGTATGCTAACGGAGACGCCTCACAACCTGGATTGATCCGTCCCGACATCTCAGCTCCTGGAGCCAACATCATCTCCGTCAACTATGCCACCAACAACGACTATATCGCATACGATGGCACCTCGATGGCCACCCCCTGTGTGGCTGGCGTGCTGGCCTTACTCCTCGAAGTCGAACCCGAACTGAGTCCCGCCGAGCTTGACTCCATTGTAGAACTCACTGCTGTGCGTGCAGGCAACAGCAAAAAGGACAACCGCGTGGGTGCAGGTCGCATCGACGCCCTCGCCGCCGTCAACGCCCTGTTTTACCACGGTCCCACCAACCTCACGGCTGACTTCGACGGCACCACCGCGACCCTCCAATGGGATGGTCCCAGCCAAGCCGTCTCTTACGAAGTCTATCGCGACGGGCTTCGCATCGCCAACGGTCTCAACGAGACCAGCTACATCGACCACCTGAACTACGGAGGCCACTACAGCTACTATGTCACCGCCGTCCTCGAAAACGGCCTCACTACCCTACCCTCCAACTATGTCCACATCGAGAAAGCCGTGGACATCGAGGCAGAGGTGATCAACAACCTGCGTGTAGAACTCACATGGAACATGCCCAACAGCCTTTTCGACGGTTTCGAATCCGGCGACTTCTACCAAAGCATGTGGCTCAACGACGCCAGCTCGCCTTGGGTCATCACCAACAACAACCCCCATGGCGGCAGCTATTGCGCCAAATCGACCAACCAGGCGATGTTTTCCTCAAGTAGCTTAGGTCTGGCCGTGAATCTGCCTATGGTCTGCGTGATCCGCTACTATGCCAGGATCAGCTGTTTCCCACTCAACGGTGGCGGCTTCTTCATCGACAACGTCCAGCAGGGCGAAGCCATCAAAGACGAAGTGCCGTGGACCCAATACTCTTTCGCACTCAGTCCCGGCAACCACCTGCTTGAATGGAAATACGGCAACCAATTGTCCGAAGGCGACTACGACAACGCCTTCTACATCGATGACATCACAGTGGGCAATCCTTTCAACGTCTATCGCGACGACTGCTCGGGCAACGACCCCGAATTGATCGCCGAGAACGTGACCGAGGCCCATTATATCGACTATGGATGGGATGCCTTGCCTATCGGGCAATACAAATATGGGATCAGCAATGATTTCGGGGCCAGCATCGCTTGGTCCGAATGCCTCAACAAAACCGTGTTGGCGGTTGAAGAAACCTCTGAGGCCCTCGGTATCAAGCGGATCACCATCATCAATACTTTAGGTCAAGTGCTCTATGATGCCAGCACCTCTACGGACAATTCCGCCACCATCCTTGAGCGGCTGCCGAAAGGGGTGTATCTCGTCAACTTGTTGACAGAAAACGGCAGAATCACCAGGAAGGTGTGTCGATAACTTACGACCTTGGGATCGCGCGGCAACATCTCGTCTTTCCCGCGAAATCTTCATATAGGGTGGCCTCAAAGCCCAGTTCCCGACAGAGGTGGAGCATCTCCTCCCCTAGGGCTTCGTTGATCTCGAACCAGACCGCTCCTGCAGGATTCAACTGGGTACAGGCTAGGGCAAGGATTTGTCGGTAAAAAAGCAGCGGATCCTCATCGGGGACGAAAAGCGCCTGATGAGGTTCATGGTCAAGCACGTTACGCTCCATGGCAGCTTTTTCACTTTCACGGATGTAGGGCGGATTGCAAACGATCACATCGACAGGTTGTTGCCATGCTTCCGAATGAGGATGAAGAACGTCATCACAGACAAAGGTCAGTTGTACCTTATTATATAAGGCATTTCGGGATGCTGTAGCCAAGGCCTCTCCTGAGCAGTCATAGGCGGTGATGTCCGCTGCTGGGAAGCGTTTGGCCAAAGCGATGGCGATGCAACCCGAGCCGGTACCCACGTCCCAGAGCCGCAAGTTCCTTTCGGACGCAAGTTCCCCCATTGTCACTTTGGAAGTGAGCTCTTCCGCTACCCGTTGCACCAATTCTTCCGTCTCGGGCCGCGGAATCAACACGGTTTCGTCCACCTGAAAGAGCAAGCCGTCAAACCACGCCTTGCCGGTGACATACTGCACAGGGGCACCTTCCACCAGCCGTTTCACGGCATGCTCCAGTTGGGCGTACTGGAACTCGTCGATTCGGAGATTTGGCTCCATCAGTTGGCGTTTCAAGTCGATGCCGAAGAGGTCCTCCAGCAGGATACGCATCAGCTGCTCCGCCTCCCGCTGGGAAAACTGTTCCGTCAGGACATCGGTGAAGTGCCGTTTCGACTTGTTCAGATCAAATCCAATCATAAAGCAAAAGTACAAAATTCCGCATTCCGAATTCCGCATTCCGAATTCTTTATTACCTTTGCCGATTATGATCTATCTCATCCTCGCCATCCTATTCTCGACTGCCATCTTCGTGGTCATGAGGCTTTTCAGCCGTTTCAATCTCGACAATCACCAGGCTTTGATGTGGAATTACCTGACGGCTACGGTGATCGGTTTTGTGATGAGTGCCGCCCATGGTCCTGTCACCTTGCCCGTGTCGGAGCCATGGTTTCCGCTATCGATCCTGACCGGTTTCTGGTTCATCCTGACCTACGTGCTGATGGTCGTTTCCAGCCAACGCTCAGGCGTCACCGTCACCTCACTGTCGAGCAAGCTCTCGGTTGTCATCCCCACCTTGTTTGGGGTCCTTTTCCTTAAGGAAGCCCTCGGATTGACCCAGACCACTGGCATTGTATTGGCCTTAACCGCCTTGTGTTTGGTAGTGGGCGGAAAAGGCAAGAACCAGGTCAAGACCGAAAAAACAACGTTGATTGTCTTATTACCTATTTTAATATTCTTCAGCACCGGTATCGGCGATGTCTTGATGAAGATCACCGAAACCAAAAACCTTTCTGAGGACCTCACCCCCATGGTCGCTTTCATTTATGGCATCTCGTTCCTGTTCAGTCTGCTGCTCTTGGGGTACGATTTGGCCAAAGGAAAGTCGAAATGGCAATGGAAAAACGCTGGAGGAGGCCTTGTGTTAGGCGCGGTCAACTTCTTCTCCACGTATTGTGTTTACCACGCCATGAGGGTATTCGACAACGTGGTGCTGTTCCCGGTTTACAACATCGGGGTTGTTTGTCTTACTGCTTTGGCTGGATGGCTTCTATTCAAGGAGAAACTTACTTGGATCAACTATCTCGGTCTGGCCATCGCCATCATTGCAGTCCTGTTAATAACGATGACGCCATGATGTTCGACGACACCTACAAGATGCTTTCCGCACCCGGCGACGGACTTTACAAGGAGAAAGGCAGCAAGTTCATTGCCACGGCATTCACTGTGACCAGCGAGGACGAGGTGAAGCAAGCCTTGGCCGAAGTGAAGAAGAAATACTATGACGCCCGGCATCATTGCTATGCCTATATGATCGGCCCCGACAAAAGTTGTTTCCGCTCTTCCGACGACGGGGAGCCTTCTGGCACTGCAGGCAAGCCCATCCTCAACCAGATTCTCTCCAAAGACGTCACCAACGTCTGCGTCATCGTGGTCAGGTACTTCGGTGGGATAAAGCTAGGCGTGAGCGGACTGATCAACGCCTACAAGACGGCAGCCCGCGAGGCACTCAACAACGCGGTGATCGTGGAAAAAACGGTGAATGAAGTCTATAGCCTTGAGTTTCCGTACGCTTTGATGAACGATGTGATGCGCGTGTTGAAAGAAGAAGGTTTGGAACAGCAAAACCCACGATTTGAAATGGACTGTTACTTAGAGTTTTCAACAAGAAAGAACGAAGCAGAAAAAACGGTAGCAAAATTCAAAAACATTTTCGGCGTTACCGTTTCTTACATTAAAACACTGTAGATCAGCGCCTTACGAAATGAGCAATTTTTTACAACACTCCATCTTCGTAATTTATGACGAAAAAAGTAATAAGTCAATAGCAAAAAAAATTTTTTATTAACTTTTTTCATCAGATATTTGCAGTTCGAAAATGAGGCCCCGAAAGGGGCGTTTTTCACATGCCCAAGAGCTACAATGAAATATGGAAAAAGTGTCTTGAGATCATCAAGGACAACACTTCGGAGCAGGCCTACGCGACGTGGTTTCAACCCATCGTGCCCATCGCCTTCGCGAACAACGTGTTGACCATCCAGGTCCCTAGCCAGTTTTTCTATGAGTGGCTGGAGGAGCATTACCTCGACCTGTTGAAGAAGACCATCCGACGCGTCTTGGGCACCGAAGGGAAGTTGGAGTACAGCATCGTGATGGACAGCGGGGATCCCACCTACCGCATGGTCATGCCCGGAACCAACCGCGACGATGTCAAGAACAACACTTTGGGACGACCTGCGCCTGAGAACCTGACGTCCGGCCCGGTGAATCCTTTCATCATCCCAGGGTTGAAGAAGATGGAGATCGACTCCCAGTTGAACGAGAACTATTCGTTCGACAACTTCATCGAGGGCGACTGCAACCGTCTCGCCCGTTCCGCCGGCCTTGCCATCGCCGAGAATCCCGGCAAGACAGCCTTCAACCCCTTGTTGATCTACAGCCAGACCGGTTTGGGGAAAACCCACCTGTGCCATGCCATCGGCTTGCACGTGAAGCACAAGTTCCCCGAGAAGACCGTGTTGTACGTCCAGACAGAGCAGTTTGTGAACCAGTTCGTCAACGCCTCGAAGAACAACAACCTGAACGACTTCGTGCGTTTCTACCAGATGATCGACGTGTTGCTCATCGATGACATACAGTTTTTGGCCAAGAAGACCAAGACGCAGGAGACCTTCTTCCACATCTTCAACTACCTGCATCAGAATGGCAAGCAGTTGGTATTGACCAGCGACAAGTTGCCCATCGACTTGCAGGACATGGAGCCGCGTTTGCTTTCGAGGTTCAAGTGGGGACTCACCGCAGACCTGCAGATGCCCGATGCCTCCACCCGGAGTGCCATCTTGAAGAACAAGCTCTACACCAACGGCATCATCCTGCCCGACGAGATCATCAATTACATCGCTTCCAGTGTCAGGACCAACATCAGGGAATTGGAAGGTGTGCTCATCTCACTGGTCGCCCAGTCGTCCCTCAACAAGAAAGACATCACCATTGAGTTGGCCCAACAAATCATCGAGCGTTTCATCCGCAATTCCGTGAAGGAGGTCTCGGTGGAATACATCATGAATGTGGTGTGCGACTTCTTCTCCATCCCCATCGACACGCTGAATCAGAACACCCGGAAGCACCAGGTGGTACAAGCCCGTCAGATCGTGATGTATTTCGCAAAGAAATACTCCAACGCCAGTTTGGCGGTCATCGGGCAGCAATGCGGCAACAAGGATCACGCCACGGTGCATCACGCCTGTAAGACCGTTTCCGACCGCATCGACACGGACAAGCAGTTCCGGGCGATGATTGCGGAGATCGACAAAAAGATATTGATCTAAGATGAAATAAACAGTTCGGGGCCGCCAAGTGGCGGCCCCGAACTGTTTTTGGCGATTAGCAACCCGAGGTAGCCCGCTCCAACCGCTTCATGATCGAGAAGATGAAGACGGCAGAGAGGAGGCAGAGCACCACGAGGACGCCCCAGACCATCCAGAGCGGCATGCCCGTACCCCAAATGCGGGCGATAACTGAGGTAAGGTAGTTGCCGATGGCGGTCACGCAGAACCAGAGGCCCATCATCATGCCCTTGTATTTGGGCGGCGCCACCTTGGTGACAAAGGAGATGCCGATGGGACTCAGAAGCAATTCGGCGAAGGTCAGCACGAGGTAGGTGCTGATAAGCCAGTTAGGCGAGACCAAGGTACTGCTCACGCCGCCTTGCGCTTTCAGCTCGGCTGGGCTGGCCAGCGAGAAGGAACAGATGACCAGAATGAGGAAGCCGAGGGCAGCGACGATCATACCCATGCCGATCTTACGCGGTGAAGACGGCTCCTTCCCTTTCCTCGCCAAGGCGCCGAACACCGCCATGGAGACAGGCGTCAGGGCAACCACGAAGAAGGGGTTGAACTGCTGGAACTGCTGCGGCAGGATGTTAATCGGGTCAGGCATGGTCTTATAAAGCATTATTGCCATGATCCACAGGAAGGTAGTAACCCCGCACAGGATACCACGGTTCATGGGCTTGGTGGCTTGGGCAGCTCCGAACATCGTATAGATTGAGATGGCTATCAAAGTCAACGACCAGATATTGAAGCCAAACCGGGTGAGACCCGAAACGGTGCTTTGCGTGTAGTCGCGGGCGAAGTAAGTCAAGCAGAGACCTGCCTGCTGGAACGACATCCAGAAGAAGATGACGACAGCAAAGACCATCACCAGAGCGGTGATGCGCTCGCGGGTCTGCTCCTTGGAGAGTTCCTGCACGTTCACCGTAGTGTTTTCCATCTTCTTGGCCTGCTTGGTGTTGACATCCGCGTGTTTGAACCACTTGCGGCAACTCAAATAAATGGCCATGGAAAGAATCAGCGAGATGCAAGCCACACCGAAGCCGTAGTTATAAGCTCCAGAGAGGGCGTCGATATAGCTGTTGGCAAAGCCCGCCAAGTCGTTGACGTTGCCCCCTTGCTGTACGGCCAAGGCTTCAAAATTCGATAGTGCATCGGCACTGATGGTACCGTCGAGGTACTGGTGCGCTAATGAAGGGATCTGCGGGACGTAGGTGTAACCCGCCTTCCCGAGGAAGAGGTCGGTGACTTTGGTAGCTGCCATGGGGGCGAACATCGAGCCGATGTTGATGGCCATGTAGAACAGGCTGAAGCCATTGTCACGGAAGGCGCTGTACTTGGCTTCGTCGTAAAGGTTGCCCACCATCACCTGGAGGTTGCCTTTGAAGAGGCCCGTGCCGATGGCGATAAGTGCCAAGGCAGAGAACATGGTGACTTTGGCCGTAGCCGTCGCCATAGGTACCGCCAGAAGCAGGTAGCCGAGGAACATGACCACGATGCCCGACTTCACCATTTTTCCGTAGCCGAAACGATCGGCCAGCATACCGCCGATGAGGGGCATGAAATAGACGCAACCGAGGAAGATGCCGTAGATGTTACCCGCTTGTGCTTCGTTGTAGCCGAACTTGGCTTGCAGGAAGAGCACAAAGATGGCCAACATAGTATAATAGCCAACGCGTTCGCCCGTGTTGGCGAGAGCGAGGGCGTAAAGCCCATTCGGATGACCTTTGAACATAA
>JAGCPJ010000051.1 GCA_017965765.1 Bacteroidales bacterium | reverse complement strand
GCACCCGCATCATCGACAGCATCCGCCGTTTCTTCAACGAGAGCGGCTATTTGGAGGTGGAGACGCCTGTGCTGCAAGCCATCCCTGGTGGTGCCACGGCACGTCCCTTCATCACCCACCACAATGCCTTGGATATCCCCATGTATCTCCGTATTGCCGACGAGCATTACCTGAAGCGCCTGATCGTGGGTGGTTTTGAAGGTGTGTACGAGTTCTCGCGCAACTTCCGCAACGAGGGCATGGACCGCACCCACAATCCCGAGTTCACGGGGCTTGAGATCTATGTCTCTTACAAAGACTACCTCTGGATGATGGATTACACCGAGGAGATGATCCATCGCTGCGTAATGGATGTCTTGGGCACCGAGACTGTGAAGGTGGGCGACAACGAGATCAGCTTCAAGCGTCCCTTCAAGCGCATCACCATGATCGACTCCATCAAGGAGAAGACCGGCATCGACATCACGGGTATGGACGAAGCCCAGCTGCGCGAGGTGTGCAAGCAACTCGGCATCGAAGTGGATGCCTCCATGGGCAAGGGCAAACTGATCGACGAGATCTTCGGCGAGAAGTGCGAAGGCACCTACATCCAGCCGACCTTCATCACCGACTATCCCGTAGAGATGTCACCCCTCTGCAAGCGTCACCGCAACAATCCCGAGCTGACCGAGCGTTTCGAGTTGATGGTCAACGGCAAGGAATTGGCCAACGCCTACACCGAGCTGAACGACCCCATCGACCAACGTGCACGCTTCGAGGAGCAGATGAAACTCAGCGAGCGCGGCGACGACGAGGCCATGTTCATCGACCAGGACTTCCTACGCGCACTAGAATACGGTATGCCCCCGACCTCCGGCATGGGCATCGGCATCGACCGTTTCGTGATGTTGCTCACGGGTCAGACCACCATTCAAGAGGTGCTGCTGTTCCCGATGATGCGTCCCGAGAAGGTCCAGAAAGTGGCCACCCCCGAGGACTTCATGGGCATCGGCGTTCCCGAAGTCTGGGCCAAGGTGCTATGCGCTAATGGCTACACCAGCGTGGAAAAGCTGAAGGAAGAAAAGGCTACTGCATTAAGAGAGAAACTCAACGGATTGAGAAAGAAGAATAAGATGGAGGTGCCTGCGCTTCAGCTGGAAGAGGTTGAGGCATGGCTTCAATAAGAATTTTACCGTTGTTACTTTTCCCATTGATGGAAAAGTAACCAAAAGATCTAGGCCAAAAACAATGGCCTGCCGCACAGCCTCCCTAAGTGGGGAGCCTCAAGGCGGGGAGTGCCTTCGTGCCGAAGGCAAACGCTCCGCTAAAGCTCCGCGCCCCGCCCTGAGTCTCAACCCACTTAGTTCGGCTTTTAGGCCGGCGCTGCCCCGGTTTTTGGCCTCGGCCCACGCACCCAGCCCGGTCAGGTATGTCCTGCTTAATAGCTGGTTTTTAAATAGAAATAGCATATTTAAATTATTACAATAATTTATTTGTGTTTCTTAGGAATAACTTTTTTCGAAAGTTTTAACCATCTTTAACCGAATATTTTTGGTGGTGGAAGATTCCCGGTTTATCTTTGCACAATATATACCGTTATTGAAGGATTATAAATATATAAATTATAAGTTTTTATGAAACAAGTAGTTAAGAAACTTCAAAACGAGGCAATGCTCTTTTTGTCAAAAATGATAGTACTGGATGAGGTCATCATTTTACCCAAAGAGATCGAAGTGTATTATTATGAGTTAAACGGAGTTTTTAAGGATGAATCTGTCCATCGAAACGAGTTACAGAAGGATAACCAGAATCATTTTTACGTGCACAGAAAGGGAACAAAGCGATCAAATCTATATACAGGTGGCAATCGAGGAGGGCTGGATTTCGTTGCTAGCGATGATGAAAGTATCTACTATGCTTATTTGATACGGAGTGCGATGGTAAATGATGAAATAACTATTGGCCCTAACAATGTACTTAAAAGGATTTTAGACGTTAGCAAGCTCGAAAAAGAAGAATTAGAAAACAAAATATTGACATTGGTTCCCAATGATATTCAAAATGATGTTTTGTTTTCAAACAGAATCAATCTTGGTAATAATACAGGAGAGTATCAAGACTATGAATTGCGAGCAGTAATGTGCGACGAATGGTTTAGAGAAAGCAAATATCTTGATAAGGAAAAAATGATAGTGAGTTTTCTTTATAATCAAGTACACCAACACGGCAAGTCTCAAGGATGGGCGTTGGAGTATGCAAAAGAAAAAATGGGTTATGTACCATCTGCAATAAAAGAATTATGATCACCGACGGCCAAACCAACACAGTTTATTTCTCCAGTCTTTTACCTGAAAAATGCCCTGTCCTGAACAGGTACATTGCTGATATTTTAGAGGAGAACCGGATTCATTATGCCTACCTTTCTGAAACCAAGGACATTTGGTGCCGTGATTTTATGCCCATTCAGGTCGAAGAAAATCGCTTCGTATTCTATAAATACACGCCTAACTATTTGGAGGACGCTCTTTACCTTCAAACCAACCCTGAAAAAGTGTTTCGTGCTGGTGAAAATCACCTTCAACATCTACTGCAAAACGCCGTCACTATCGACCTTGTGTTGGATGGAGGCAATGTGGTGAAATGTGGCGACACCGTCGTAATGACGGAGAAGGCGTTCGTCGAGAACAAGGATAAAACGCGTTCTGAGGTAGAGCGGATCCTGAAAGATGGTTTCCAATGTGATCTACTATTTCTTCCGTGGGACCATAAAGAAAAGTTTGGACATAGCGATGGCATTGTCCATTATGCTGGTGATGGGAAAGTGTTATTGACGAACTACGATGAAATCTCGCCTTATTATTATAGCCGTTTCCGAAAAGCATTGGAAAAACACTTCGAAGTAATCCCTTTGAAGTATAAATCCAAAAGGCAACACGCTCGCAGTTGGGCTTATATCAATTTCCTGCAGATAGGAAAACTGGTTCTCGTTCCGCAGTTAGGGCTTGAAGAGGACGAACAAGCTATGGAACAAATCAGCAAAGCTTTACCAGATTGCAAAGTAGAAGGCATACCCGCACTGGAAGCCGTCAGAAAAGGCGGAGCGTTGAATTGTATCTCTTGGAATATTAGTTGACACAAAGCACGACTCACCGTCACGGGCTGGGCGCGTGGCCAATGGCCAAAAACCGGAGCAGCGCCAGCCCCAAAGCCGAACTAAGTGGGTTGAGACTCAGGGCGGGGCGCGGAGCTTCAGCGGAGCGTTTGCCTTCGGCACGAAGGCACTCCCCGCCTTGAGGCTCCCCACTTAGTTCGGCTGTGCGGTGGGCCGATGTTTTTGGCCTTGATTTTTTGGTTACTTTTGTATCAAGACAAAAGTAACATTAAAGAATATTGAGCACCTGCTCCTTGATCTTCTCCAACTCGTCCTTCATCTTCACGACGATCTTCTGGATGTTGACCTCGTTGGCCTTGGAACCGAGGGTGTTGATTTCGCGACCCATCTCCTGGCTGATGAAGCCTAGCTTCTTGCCGGCTTGGTCTTCGTCACAGCTTTCTTTAAAGTAATTGCAATGCTGGCGCAAACGCACCTTTTCCTCGGTGATGTCGAGTTTCTCCAGATAGTAGATCAACTCCGCCTCAAAGCGGTTTTCATCGTATTGGCCTTCAGAAGTCAGCTCTGAGAGATTCTTGGTCAGCCGTTGTTTGATGGTGTCATGACGGGATTTCTCAAAAGGTTCCACCTGATCCAGTAGGCCGAGAATCAGTTCCACGCGATGAAGAAGGTCTTTCTTCAAGGTCTGCCCTTCCTGGATACGGAAGCGATCCACGGTATCGAGGGCGACATCAATGGTCTCATTGATCTTTGACACGAACTCCTCGTCATAGCTTTGCTCTGGGGCATTGAAGATACCTGGCATCCTGAAAAGCAGCGACGCCATATCGGCTGAAGGAGCTATGCCGAGTTCCTCGGAGATGCTGTTGATCTGCTGAAGGTAAGAAGCCACCACATCGGAGTCGATTCGATTCACGGAATCCACCGAAGTATCTGTGATGGTGATCACGGCATCTATCTTTCCCCGAAGCAGGCGAGCCCCTATCTGGTTACGGAAGTCCAACTCAGCAAAACGAAGCTCGTTAGGCAGTTTCACGGCCAAATCGAGTTGCTTGCTGTTGAGGGTTCTGATCTCGACGGAGATTTTCTTGGTATGATAAAGGCCTTCGGCGATGCCGTAGCCGGTCATGGAACGTATCATGGTTGTCAATCTTTTTGATTTCTTTCCTTAACGATTTCCTCCTGTTTGTCCTTCGGCGTCGGCATATACTGGTGGAACTCCATGGAGTAGTTGGCGCGACCCGAGGTGAGGTTGCGCAAGGCCGTGGCATAGCCGAACATCTCCATCAGCGGGACGAAGGCATCCAGTTTCTGGGAGCCTTTACGGAAACGGCGCATGGCTTCGATGCGGCCGCGACGCTTGTTGACGTCGCCCGTCACATTGCCGATGTAGTCGTCAGGCGTGTTGATCTCCACCTTCATCACAGGCTCAAGCAATACGGGACTGGCTTTCATGAAGGCCTGCTTGAAGCACATCTGGGCGCAGAGTTGGAAGGCCATGTCGCTGGAATCGACGGGATGCGAGCTGCCATCGACGAGGACGCACTTCACATCCACCACAGGATAGCCTGCGAAAGGACCTTTGTTCATGGCCGCTGCCAAACCTTTCTGCACCGAGGGGATGAACTCCTTGGGGATGACACCGCCCTTGGTGATGTCAACGAACTCAAAGCCTCCACCAGGATTCGGCTCGAAGCGGATGACGGTGTGGGCGAACTGGCCCTTGCCACCTGTCT
The DNA here is from genome assembly GCA_017965765.1 of Bacteroidales bacterium. GTDB lineage: Bacteria > Bacteroidota > Bacteroidia > Bacteroidales > F082 > Limimorpha. The sequence goes on along the minus strand of JAGCPJ010000051.1, from coordinate 52,907 downwards.
GCTTCACAAAGCGGTAGTTGCACTCGAACGGTGCCGTGATAGTCTCACGGAACGACACTGAAGGCGCGCCTACTGTGACTGGCACCTTGAACTCTTCTTTCAAACGATCGACGATGATCTCCAGATGCAACTCGCCCATGCCGGCAATGATGGTTTCTTCCGTCTCCTCATCGAAATGGGCATGGAACGATGGGTCTTCGTTGCAGAGCTTGGCCAAGGCCTCGCTCAGCTTGCTGCGGTTTTTCTTGTCGTCGAGATTCACCTTCATCTCGATTACCGCAGGCGGGATATTGATGGATTCCAGCAAGATAGGCTGACCCTCATCACAGAGGGTATCACCCGTCTTGGTGTATTTCATGCCTACGAGAGCCACGATTTCGCCAGCGCCGGCTTCCGTGATTTCCTCACGCTCCTTCGCTTTGATACGGAAGATACGGCCCACACGCTCGCTCTTCAGCTTGTTGGTGTTGTAAACACTCATGCCATTGGTCAACTTGCCGCTGAAGATACGGATGAAGGTCTGTTGGCCCACATACGGGTCGTTGATGAGTTTGAACGCCAAAGCTGAGAACGGCTCATTCTCAGAGGGGTTGCGACGATAGGTCTTTTCCTCGTTGGCGGGGTCATGTGCGATGACGGCACCCAAGTCGTTGGGTGAAGGCAGGTAATCCACGACAGCATCCAGAAGGAGCTGGATCCCCTTATTCTTATAGGCAGCACCGCAAAGCACCGGCACCATCATCAGCTTGATGGTGGCCTGACGGATCGCAGCCATCAGTTTGTCGGTCGGGATTTCTGCATCCTCTAGGTAGAGTTCAGCGATCTCGTCATCAAGGTCGGCCACCTTCTCAATGAGGTTGCGACGGGCTTCCAGGGCTTGTTCCATCATGTTCTCCGGAATCGGTCCGACGATGCGCTCTTTCTCGATAAAGCGTACGGAGTTCATCTGTACCAGGTCCACCATTCCTTCGAAAGAAGCCTCAGCTCCAATGGGAAGATGCAGCGGCACGGCATTGGCACCCAAGTATTTATGCATTTGGTTGACGACCTCGTTGAAATCGGCGCCCGTACGATCCATCTTATTGACGAAAGCGATACGCGGCACGCGATATTTGTCGGCTTGGTTCCAAACGGTCTCACTTTGCGGCTCCACGCCACCTACGGCGCAGAACACGGCAACCATACCGTCAATGACACGGAGGGAACGTTCCACCTCAACGGTGAAGTCCACGTGGCCAGGAGTATCGATCAAGTTGATCTGATAGCCGTTCCAATGGGCGGTGATGGCTGCGGAAGCGATGGTGATGCCGCGCTCCTGCTCCTGTTTCATAAAGTCCATGGTGGCCTGTCCATCATGCGTTTCACCCACCTTACGGTTGACGCCCGTGAAGAACAAGATGCGTTCAGAAACCGTAGTCTTGCCTGCATCGATATGCGCTGCAATACCGATGTTTCTTAATTTTGAAATACTTTGACTCATTATTTTATTGATTTTCAATTCTTTATAAAAAGAACCAGAGGAACTGGATTCAAAGTGCAAAGGTAGGAAAAAGTTTGGAGGATAAGCGCATTTTTCCTATTTTTGCCATTTGAATCATGTCGGGAACCATCACCATACGAAAAGGTTTGGATTTGCCCATCGGTGGAGCGGCTGAGAAACGCCTCACCGATGCGCGAAACATCGCCTCATACGCTGTTAAACCCACTGATTTTGTGGGACTCACGCCACGCTTGCTGGTAGAGGAAGGCGATATTGTTACTATTGGCGATGCCTTGTTCTGCGACAAGAACGACGAGCGCATTCGTTTCACCTCACCTGTCAACGGTTGCGTGAAGGCCATCCATAGGGGCGAAAAACGAAAACTTCTTGAGGTAGTCGTCGAAGAAAAAGCAAACAATCTGCCTTCACCGAACAAAATCGACACCTCTTCTATCAAAGAAGCCATGCTGCAATGTGGCCTCTGGACGAAGTTGCGCCAGCGTCCTTTTGGCACGGTGGCCAACCCCGACGACATGCCCAAGGCCATTTTCGTCAGTGCTTTCAGCAGTGTACCCTTGGCGCCTGATTACGACTTCGCGATGCAAGGTAGGGAAGCGTATCTCAAGAAAGGCCTTGAGGCCCTCTCCCAATTAACCAAAGGTAAGGTTCATGTCTCTTTCCGTCCCGGCCAAAAACTCGCCACCCAACTTTCCTCTCTCCACTTTCCACTTTCCACTTTCACCTTCAAAGGTCCTCACCCCGCCGGAAACGTCGGTACACAGATTGCAAAAATCGACCCCATTAATAAAGGTGATATTGTGTGGACGATGAATGTCCAAGATGTTGCCGTGTTGGGGGAATTGGTCGCCACAGGGGTTTATAATCCCGAAAAGGTCATCGCTGTCGCTGGGCCAAATATCAAAAATGCACATTACTACCGTGTAAAAACCGGAGCCTGTCTTTCGGAAATTATTAAGGCTCAGCTACTTAATGACAGTTTTCCAAAGATGGACACCTCCGACAACCATCATGAGAGCCGAATCATTTCAGGTGACATCCTATGCGGCACGCAAATCACCTCTGATGGTTTCCTCGGAGCTTATGACGACCTGGTGAGCATCCTTCCCGAAGGCAACTATTACGACTTCATGGGTTGGATGATGCCAGGGCTAAGGAAACACAGCTTCTCGAGAACTTTCCTCAGTGGATTCATGCCAAAGAGCACCTTCAAGCCATTGGGCATCGACTTGCCTCGTTTTGAGCACTTCTGGAGATTCGACACCAACACGCACGGCGACGAACGTCCATTGGTCTTCACCGGCAACTTCGAGCGGGTCTTCCCCTTCGACATCTACCCCACCCAACTCATCAAAGCTTGCCTCGTCGGCGACATTGAACTGATGGAAAACCTCGGAATCTATGAGGTTGAACCAGAGGACTTTGCACTTTGCGAGTACATTGACACTTCGAAAACCGACATCCAACAAATCATCCGTGATGCATTGGAAAGACTGAGAAAGGAGGACGTAGGATGAACGGAAAACGGAAAACGGAAAACGGAATACTATCCGCCTTGGAGAAATGGTTCGAAGTCCATGAACCCAAGGGGAAATGGGCTTGGCTGGGCAGCACCTACGAGGCATTCCACACCTTTGCCTTCACTCCCAATCGGGTTACCACTAAAGGTTGCCATGTCCGCGACGCCATCGACTTAAAGCGCGCCATGATCATCGTGGTGTTCGCTTTGATGCCCGCCATGCTTTTTGGCATGTGGAACATCGGCTACCAGGCATCGCTTCATGCGACGGATTGGCCTTACCCGTTGGGGTCTGTGGCCAGCTGGATCTTTTGTTTCGTCTTCGGTTTCATACGAATGTTGCCCATGTTGGCCGTTTCCTACACTGTGGGCCTGACCATTGAATTTGCTTTTGCTCAGCTACGGCACCATCAAGTCAATGAAGGTTTTTTGGTTACGGGATTCATCATCCCGATGATCATGCCCGTCACCACGCCTTTGTGGCAACTCGCACTTGCCACGGCCTTTGCTGTCATCATTGGCAAGGAGGTCTTCGGCGGAACAGGCATGAACTTCCTCAACCCCGCCTTGGTGGCGCGTGCCTTCCTCTTCTTCGCCTACCCCACCCGTATGTCGGGAGACAGCGTCTGGGTTGCAGCCGATTTTTGGGGCACCGATGCCTTTACGGGTGCTACGCCTTTAGGCGAACTGGCCGCTGGAATTCAGCCCTCTACTTCCGCCTTGGATATGTTTCTCGGCACCATTCCCGGCTCAACTTGCGAATCTTCGGTCATCGCCATCTTACTGGGAGCCATCCTATTGTTAGTGACAGGAATTGCCAGTTGGCGCATCATGCTTTCTGTCGTCCTGGGTGGCGGTCTCATGGGTCTGTTCTTCAACCTACTTACAACGCTCAACTTACCACTACTCTCAACGCTCAACCCTCAACTCTCAACTTACTTACAGTTACCCTTCTACTACCACTACCTGATGGGCGGCTTCATGTTCGGTGCAGTCTTCATGGCCACCGACCCCGTCACGGCGGCACAAACCAACACGGGCAAGTGGATCTACGGCCTGCTCATCGGCCTCTTCGCCGTGTTATTGCGCGTTGTCAACCCCGCCTATCCTGAAGGCATGATGCTCAGCATCTTGCTCATGAATTGCTTTGCACCGCTCATTGACCACTGCGTTGTGGCAAGAAATATCAAAAAGCGCAAAAAACGCGCCATCGTCAAATCCAAAGCCGCAGTCCAATGAAAAGGAATATCAACAGCAACGGATACATCTTCCTGTACTCCACGGTGTTAGTGGTTGTCGTAGCGGTATTGCTCACGGCTACGGCTTTATGGCTTCAACCCTACCAACAACGCAACAAGGAGAATGAGAAACGCATGATGATTCTCGCTGCTGCTGGGGCAGATGACAACGATGCCATTTCTTTTGTTGACAGCGAGCTACCCTATTACCTTGTCAACGACTCCATTACCGTTCTCCCCATGCAGGGCAACGGTCTTTGGGGACCCATCTGGGGTTATCTCGCCCTGGCTTCTGACAGCAAGACGGTGGTGGGGGCCAGCTTTGGCCATAAATCGGAGACACCTGGGTTGGGCGGTGAGATTACCACCACGAAGTTCCAAAGCCAATTTGCTGGGAAAAGGGTGGTGGAAAATGGAAGTCAAGTCCCCATTGAATTCGATGCCATTACAGGGGCCACCAAGACCTCCAATGGCGTGAGAGAAATGATCAACCACACAACGCAGCTATATTTGCCTTATCTTAAAAAACGATGAATGTAAAGAAACTCCTCATAGAACCCTTGCGCAAAACCAATCCAGTCACCGTGCTGGTGTTGGGCATCTGCTCCTGCCTGGCCGTGACCGCCAAGTTGAAGCCCGCCTTGGTGATGGGGGCTTCCGTGACGGTGGTGACCGCACTCTCCAACTTCATCATCTCCCTATTACGTAAAGGCATCCCCAACCGCATCCGCATCATCGTTCAATTGGTGGTCGTGGCCACATTGGTGATCATGATCGACCAGTTCCTGAAAGCCTTTGCATACGACGTGAGCAAGCAACTCTCTGTTTATGTGGGACTTATCATCACCAACTGCATCATCATGGGACGCTTGGAGGCCTTCGCGCTCTCTCATGGGCCTGGTGAGTCGTTTTTGGATGGGCTAGGCAATGGACTAGGATATAGCTTGATCCTGGTCATGGTTGCCTTCTTCCGTGAACTGTTAGGATCGGGAACACTCCTGGGTTACCAAATCATTCCGCAATCTTTTTACGAGGCTGGCTATCAGAACAATGGGTTGATGATTCTTCCACCCATGGCCCTGATCATCGTAGGTATTATCATCTGGATCCAACGCAGCCGCCACCCAGAAATGCAAGAGAACAACCAAAAATAAACGGCCATGGAAATCTTCAAACTCTTCGTGAAATCGGTCTTTGTTGACAACATGATCTTCGCCTATTTCTTAGGCATGTGTTCCTATTTGGCCGTGTCGAAGACCGTTAAGACCAGCGCAGGTTTGGGGTTGGCCGTGACCTTTGTATTGGTGATCACCGTACCAGTTAACTATCTAATTAACAAATACCTATTATCACCAGGAGCATTAGCATGGATCAGCCCTCGCTTCGCCACTATTGATTTGAGTTTCCTGACCTATATCCTTTTTATTGCCATCATCGCCGCCATCGTACAGATCTTGGAGATGATCATCGAGACCTTCACGCCCTCGCTCTATTCCGCTTTGGGCATTTTCCTCCCACTGATTGCAGTGAACTGCGCCATTCTGGGCTGCTCCCTCTTCATGCAAGAGCGCAATTTCAGCAATGTGGGTGAGGCGGCCGTTTTCGGTCTCGGCTCGGGCATCGGCTGGCTGTTGGCCATTGTGGCCATCGCCGCCATCCGTGAAAAACTGCGTTACTCCAAGATTCCCAAAGGATTGCAAGGCGTTGGCATTTCTTTCATCATCACGGGTTTGATGGGTATTGCCTTTATGGCATTTATGGGATTTAAACTTTGACTTCATGGACTTCACCACTAACATATTCCTCAGCATTGCCGTTTTCCTAGGCATCACGCTTCTACTCGTGGCCCTGCTACTTTGGGTACGTAACAAACTGATGCCCAAGGGCGAGGTGAAGATCACCATCAACGACGACAAGGAGCTGACAGTGCCCGTCGGCGATACGCTGATTAACAGCCTTGCCGAACAGAAAGTGTATCTGCCTTCTGCCTGTGGTGGCAAAGGCTCGTGCGGTCAGTGCAAATGCCGTGTGGTTGAAGGCGGCGGAACGATTTTGCCCACCGAAGTTGGATTCTTTACCCGCAAGCAGATTCAGGACCACTGGCGCCTGGGATGCCAGGTGAAGGTGAAGGAAGATTTGAAGATAGTTGTACCTCAATCGGTTTTGGATGTCAAGGAATACGAATGCACCGTGATCAGCAACCGCAACGTGGCCACCTTCATCAAAGAATTCAAGGTACAGCTGCCCCCTGGTGTCCACATGGACTTCATTCCAGGCAGTTATGCTCAAATCAAGATACCGAAGTTCAAAATCAACTATGCCGATTTCGACAAGGAACTGATCGGCTCAGCGTATCTTCCAGCGTGGGAGAAGTTCAAGATGTTCGACTTGCGCTGCGTCAACACCGAACCGACCGTGCGCGCCTATTCCATGGCCAATTATCCTGCCGAGGGCGACGTCTTTATGCTCACCGTACGCATCGCCACACCGCCGTTCAAGAAAACGGAAAACGAAAAACGGAGAACGGAGAACGAATCGCCATTTATGAATGTTAATCCTGGTATTGCTTCCTCCTATATCTTCTCGCTGAAACCCGGCGACAAGGTGCTGATGTCAGGCCCATACGGCGAGTTCCATGTGAAAGAGCATCTTGAAATATCACTAACCGAATCACCCGAAACAAACCGAATGGAGACAGCTCGGATACATTCGGATGGTTCGGTTAGAGCTCAACTGCCCGAAATGATTTGGGTAGGCGGCGGCGCTGGCATGGCTCCTTTGCGCGCACAGATCATGCACTTGACACGCACTTTGAATGTCAGAGACCGTGAGATGCACTATTTCTATGGTGCCAGAGCCTTAAACGAAGTGTTCTACTTAGATGACTTCCGTCAGTTGGAGAAAGACTTCCCGAACTTCCATTTCCACCTCGCCCTGGACCGTCCTGATCCAGCAGCCGATGCGGCAGGCATACCTTACACCCCTGGCTTTGTACACAACGTGATGTATGATACCTATCTGAAAGACCATCTTGCCCCCGAGGACATCGAATACTACCTATGTGGTCCCGGCCCGATGAGTGCCGCCGTCGTCAACATGCTTGACAATTTAGGCGTTGCGCCTGAGAACATCCTTTACGATGACTTCGGCGGAGGGGCTCCTAAGAATTAAGCATCCTTATTCTTCCGCGAACTTACGCAAGGACATTTCATCCAAACGTTGCACGGTCCATTCATCCATGGGCACCGCCCCAATGCTACGATAAACCGTCAAAGCAGGTTTGTTCCAATCAAGACAAATCCATTCCATGCGGCCACAATTACGATCGACAGCGATCCTAGCCAAGTATTTCAGCAAGGCTTTGCCATAACCCCGGCCCCGTTTCTCGGGAAGGATGAACAAGTCTTCAAGATACAAACCCTTACGTCCGACAAAGGTGGAGAAATTGTGGAAAAACAAGGCAAAGCCGATGACAACGCCGTCTTCCTCGGCAAAGACCACTTCGGCAGCACGTTCCACAAACAAGGAATGGCGGATGGTGGCTTCGTCCGCCACGACCTCATCGGCACATTTTTCGTAAACGGCCAGCTTCTTGATAAAATCAAGGACGAGACCTGCCTCCTCGGGCTTTGCAGGACGGATGGTGAATAACGTGTTCATAGTTGTTTTGTTATGTGAATGCAAAGATAGTTTTTTTTCAGTACTTTTGCATAATGAAAACGACTCATCCATGAACCTACCTAAGATCCATTCCATCTCAAAGAAGATTCTTGTTGGCGCTTTGGGCGCCTTCTTGAGTTTCTTCCTGCTGTTTCACGCCAGTGCCAATCTCCTCATTTTAAGACCTGACGGCGGCGAATGGTACAATGCCTTCTGTCATTTCATGGGCACCTACGTCATCGTCAAGATACTAGAGATAGGCCTGTTTGGTGCGCTGCTACTGCATGCGGTGTTGGCCATCTGGTTAGCCATCACCAACAAGATGGCACGACCCAAGGGCTACCACAAGCCGCAACGCTCCAAAACACACGCCGGTTCCAAACTGCAAGTGTGGACAGGCATCCTCATCTTTGTCTGCCTCATCATGCATTTTACTGACTTTTACTTCGTCAAGATCGGCTGGGTGAAGGGTAAATACATGGTCCAAACGGAGGAACTCATGAAGGTGAAAGCCACACAGCCTGAGGCGGTCAGTTATGCCGAGCAAAAAGGCGAACTGTCGGCCAAAGGCACCTGGCTTGCCAACTTCGACAAAGAAGACAAGGTAGCTTTGGAAGCCGCCGGACTTGAGGTCGAACCAGACTTCTACCACCAAGCCAGGGAAAAATTCAAGATCTTGCACATTGTCATTTCCTACCTCGTGTTTTTTGTAGTGGTCTGGTTCCATTTGCGACACGGCTTCGCCGCCATCTTCCAGACCTTCGGACTATATAACTACAAATACGGCAAAGCCATTGAGGTGCTTGGCCAGATCTACACCTGGGTGGTGTGCCTGATGTTCACTGCCGTTGTGCTCCTTGTCTATTTTGGGTTATAATCTTTCAACTTTCCACTTTCCACTTAAAATGAACCTCGATTCCAAGATACCTTCAGGTCCGCTCGCTGAGAAATGGACCAACTATAAAGCCTCTCAGAAGCTGGTCAATCCCGCCAACAAACGCAAACTCGACATCATCGTGGTCGGCACGGGACTGGCCGGTGCCTCAGCAGCAGCCTCGCTCGGCGCCATGGGTTTCCATGTGGATATTTTCTGCATCCAAGACTCACCACGCCGTGCCCATAGCATCGCAGCCCAAGGAGGCATCAACGCGGCGAAGAACTACCAGAACGATGGCGACAGCGTGGAACGCCTCTTCCGCGACACCATCAAGGGAGGCGACTACCGCGCCCGCGAGGCCAACGTCTATCGCTTGGCTGAGGTCAGCGGCGCCATCATCGACCAATGTGTGGCCCAAGGCGTACCTTTCGCCCGTGACTATGGCGGACTTCTCGACAACCGCTCTTTTGGCGGCGCTCAGGTGAGCCGAACCTTCTACGCCAAAGGCCAGACGGGACAGCAACTGTTGCTTGGCGCCTACGGCGCCTTGAGTCGTGAGATTGCCCGAGGCACGGTGAAACTGCATACGCGCTGCGAAATGATGGACCTCGTCGTGGTGGAAGGCCGCGCCCGCGGCATCATCGTCCGCAACCTCGTCACCGGCGACCTGGAGCGCTATGCCGCCCATGCCGTGGTACTCGCCACTGGCGGTTACGGCAACCTCTATTACCTGTCCACCAACGCCATGAACAGCAACGGTAGCGCGGCATGGGTGTGCCACCGCAAAGGAGCCGCTTTCGCCAACCCTTGCTATGTGCAGATCCATCCCACCTGCATCCCCGTCCACGGCGACTATCAGTCGAAACTCACCCTGATGAGCGAGAGTCTCCGCAATGATGGCCGCATCTGGGTGCCCAAGAAAAAAGAAGACGCCGAAGCCATCCGTGCGGGCAAGCTAAAAGCCAATGACATCCCTGAAGAAAACCGCGACTACTATCTGGAGCGCCGTTACCCCGCCTTCGGCAATCTCGTCCCCCGTGATGTGGCCAGCCGAGCCGCCAAGGAACGCTGCGACGCCGGCTATGGCGTAGGGACAGGGTATGCCGTTTACCTCGACTTCGCCGACGCCATCCAACGTCTGGGCAAAGAAGCCGTCGAACAGAGATACGGCAACCTCTTCCAGATGTACCAGAAGATCACGGACGAGAATCCCTACGAGACGCCGATGATGATCTATCCCGCCATCCACTACACCATGGGTGGACTGTGGGTGGACTACGAACTGCAGACCACCATCCCGGGACTCTTCGCTGCAGGCGAGGCCAACTTCAGCGACCACGGCGCCAACCGCCTCGGTGCCTCCGCCTTGATGCAAGGACTGGCCGATGGCTATTTCGTTTTGCCCTACACCATGCAGAACTACCTCGCCGACCAGATCTATGTGGGGAAGATTTCAGCCACAACGCCAGAATTTGATGCGGCAGAAGAGGCCGTTCGTGTCCGCCTCAACCGTTTATTACAAATCGGTGCGCAAGCAACTCTCAACTCTCACCTCTCAACTCTCAACTCCGTCGACCACTTTCACAAAGCCTTGGGCAAGATTATGTGGGAATACTGCGGCATGGCACGAAACACTGAGAGTCTCAACAAAGCCAAGGCATTGGTCAAGGATTTGGAAGAAGAGTTCTGGAAATCCGTCTTCATCCCAGGCACAGCCAACGAGTTCAACCCCGAGTTGGAGAAGGCCTGCCGGTTGGAGGACTATTTCGAGCTGGCACAACTTGTCATCGACGACGCGATGCACAGGGAGGAGTCCTGCGGCGGTCATTTCCGCACTGAACACCAGACCCAAGACGGCGAGACCCTCCGCGACGATGAGCACTTCATGTATGTGGCTGCCTGGGAATACCAAGGTCACGGACAACCTGAGACCATGGAGAAAGAGCCGTTGGTCTATGAACATATTAAGATATCCAACAGAAACTATAAATAATAATGGTGGATTGCCACGTCGCTCCGCAAAGCTCCGCTCCTCGCAATGACGCAAAGCGGCGACCGGATCACCGAATAACAGATAACCATGAACTTCACACTGCATATTTGGAGACAAGAGTGTGCCCATGCAAAGGGCCACTTCGAGACTTACCAGATTGACAATATCAGTCCCGACTGCTCATTCCTCGAGATGCTCGACATCCTGAACGATCAGCTTATTACCAGATCGACTCTCAACTCTCAGCTTTCAACTACTCTAAACTCTCAACTCTCAACTCTAAACTCTCCCATAACTCATCCCGTTTGCTTCGACAACGACTGTCGAGAGGGCATCTGTGGCATGTGTGGCCTCTATATCAACGGCCGTCCGCATGGCAACGACGACGGCATCACCACCTGTCAGCTGCACATGCGCAAGTTCCATGATGGAGACGACATTTGGATCGAGCCCTGGCGCGCCAAGCCGTTCCCTGTCATCCGCGACCTTGTGGTGGACCGTTCTGCCCTTGACAAGATCATCCAGGCAGGAGGTTACATCAGCACTACTACAGGCGGTGTCCCCGATGCCAACACCATCCCGATACCCAAACAAGACGCCGACATGGCGATGGATGCCGCCTCGTGCATCGGTTGCGGTGCCTGTGTGGCAGCATGCAAGAATGCCAGTGCCATGTTGTTTGTGGGCGCTAAGGTCAGCCATCTGGCACTGCTACCCCAAGGCAAGGTGGAAGCTGCCGAACGCGCCAAAAAGATGGTTTGCAAGATGGATGAGTTGGGATTCGGAAGTTGCACCAACACCTATGCCTGTGAGGCCGAATGCCCGAAACTCATCAAACGACAGAACATCTCGCGCCTTAATCGGCAGTGGATTGAAGCATTGTTTGGGAGGGACGGCAAATAAAGGCCTAGCTCCCCCAATTGTCCCTATCCAGACTCCTATAGGTGATTGCCTCCGCAATATGCTCATATTTAATGTTTTCGCTACCCTCAAGGTCGGCGATGGTTCGCGCCACTTTCAAAATACGGTCATACGCTCGGGCAGAGAGGCCTAAGCGATGCATGGCGTTGCGAAGTGCCCCTTGACTTCGTTGGTCCAATGAACAATACTGCTGGAGGAGTTTTGTGGTCATTTGAGCATTGGCATGGATTCCGGGACAATCCTTAAACCTGAGTTCCTGTATCTTTCGTGCGCTGATGACCCTTTTGCGTATTTCCGCACTGGGCTCGCCACGTCGCGTATCCGACAATTCATTGTAAGCCACCGGTAGCACTTCTACATGCAGATCGATGCGATCCATCAAGGGCCCCGAGATCTTGCTCAGGTATTTCTGGACCTCCCCTGGCTTGCACACACATTCACGGTCAGGATGGTTATAATAGCCGCATGGACAGGGGTTCATCGCTGCCACCAACATGAAGTTGGCAGGGAACTGCACTGACGTCTTTGCCCGAGAGATGGTAATCTCCCTATCCTCCATCGGTTGCCTCAGGATTTCAAGCGTATGTCGCTGAATCTCAGGAATCTCATCAAGAAAGAGCACCCCGTTATGTGCCAAGGAGATCTCCCCAGGCTGAGGGTAAGAACCGCCGCCGCACAGTCCAGCATCAGAAATGGAGTGGTGCGGATTTCGAAACGGTCTGGTGACCAGCAGGGTCTTGTTGTTTCCCATCAGCCCCGCCACGGAATGGATTTTGGTAGTTTCCAACGCCTCAGCCAAGGTCATGGGAGGCAAAATGCTGGGGAGGCGTTTGGCAAGCATCGTCTTACCCGACCCAGGGCTTCCTATGAGGAGGACATTGTGTGAACCAGCGGCAGCGATTTCCAGGGCACGTTTGATATTCTCTTGTCCACGAACTTCTTGGAAATCAAACGGATATACATCATCTTGTGCAAGGCTATCCAGATCAACATGCTCGGGATCGATAATCAACTGTCCATTCAAGAAATCAACCACTTGGGACAGGTTTTCCGCGCCGATCACATCAATACCTTCTACGACAGCTGCTTCTTTCGCATTTTCCTTAGGGATGATGATGCCCTTAAAGCCCTCTTTCTTTGCTTGAATGGCCATGGGCAGGACGCCACGGATGGGGTTCAGTGCCCCATCAAGTGACAGCTCCCCCATAATCACATATTGGTTCAACAGGGAAACATCCACTTGTTCAGACACCGCCATGACCCCGATGGCCAAGGCGAGGTCGTAAGCCGCACCTTCTTTCCGGATATCCGCCGGAGCCATATTGATGGTGATGCGTTTTTTCGGAAACTTATAACCGAGGTTGGTGAGAGACGCGATGATGCGTTGCTGGCTTTCCTTGACGGCGTTGTCAGGCAAGCCCACGAGAAAATACTGGATTCCTTTGTCTGAATTGACTTCGATGGTGACAATGATGGCGTTGATGCCGATGATGGCACAGCCGAATGTTTTTACTAACATAATGATAAATTTATTATTGCCACAAAGATATACAAAAGTTTTATATATCAAACAATAATAAACAAAATTATTTCTATTTCTTCGGCTTGTAGCCCGAATTCAGAAAGATTCCCTGAAGATCCGAATCTTGCATCAGTTCTTGTAAGTGAGTGTCATTCAAGTCCATATACGAACGAATGATATGAAGTCCCAAGAACTCGCCAAGTCTAGGGGGCGCTGAATGGCTGTATTCATTGGTGAAAGGACCGTCTGAAAGAAAAATCCGGTAGGCGTCAAATTCCGTAGTATAGAGTTGTTGGCTACCGATGATATCCGCCCAAACGTCGCCTTCATTTGATTCCGCCCAATCCAATTGTTCAGGCGTATAGCCGAGCAGCACCGGGTCAGACAAGGTGGGTGTCATGGCCTCCACAAAGAAGTCCATCTTCCCATGGTAGATCATTTCTTCAAGCAGGTTGCCCTGTTTATGAGGTTTTTCGATATAAGTCGCATACAAAGTTTGGGCATAGTCTTTCGCCAGACGAGCCGTTGAAGTCCGTTCCGAGAGATAACGCGGCATGCCCATCCAATCATACACTTCATGCTGATTCAGGTACCAGTCGAGGGAAACCACAAGACTGCCGTTGATGATCATGACCGGGTCCATTTCTGGATTGACGCCCGAGACACAAGTGAAAACGGTTTCTGGCAGATCTATTTCGGGATAATAGTAATGAAAATGTTGGTTCACCCCGATGATGATGCCTTTTATCGCTTGTAAGTCAGGATATTGACTTTTTGTGATCCGGTATAGGGAGCGGTTCAAGGAGTCAATGGCAAAGTCCTTCAGGTACTGCACTGCATCAGGATTGTTCAGATCGCCCTCCAGGAAAGGCAGGTAATCCTGCTGTATTTTCATCAAACCATTTTGGAAATCTGCGGTATCCAGGTTAAACAAAGCATCTTCATAACGGTTGAACACCGGTTCTGAAACTTGCTCCAGAGCAACATCCAGTTTCTTTTTGTAGTTCCTATGCTGCGAATCACAGCCTAACAATAGGATGGAACAAAGCATTATGGCCAGGGGGAAGATGGTATTTTTCATCGTGAAAAAAAATGATAGTGCAAAAATATTGATTATTTTTGAATTTATTGTATATTTGCAGATTATACCTTTTTAATTAATTAAAGATGACAAAAGCAATTCCCGAATCACAACTCGTCCTGAACAACGAAGGAGCCGTCTATCACCTTGGCCTTCATCCTGAAGAGCTGGCTGATGACATCATTTTGGTAGGAGACCCGGGGCGTGTTGACACTATTTCAGCGTATTTTGAAAAGATTGAAGTCAAGCGACAAAACCGAGAGTTATGGAGTCGCACCGGATACTATAACGGAAAAAGGATCACCGTATTGTCCACTGGCATGGGGACCGACAACATCGACATTGTGATCAACGAACTTGATGTGTTGGCCAACATTGATTTGAAGACCCGCATGCCCAAAGCCGAGCATCGCACTTTGAACATGGTTCGTTTGGGCACTTCGGGAGCCTTGCAGGCTGACATTCCCGTTGAGGATAGTTATGTGGCCACCCGGTACGCTATCGGGTTGGATGGTTTGATCTACTTTTATGGGAAGAACAAGGAGGTGAACGAGATCGCCATGAGGGATGCCTTTATCGAACAGATGGATTATCCGAAGGATTTACCGATGCCGTACGTCGTAGAAGGATCCAAGGCGTTGATGGACCGATTGGGACAAGGGTATTTCCAAGGCATTACCGCTACTGCTCCAGGGTTTTATGGTCCGCAGGGCCGGACTTTAAGGATGCCGCTTGCTTATCCCGAGAACAACCACAGGATTGAAGCCTTCCATTATCAGGATTGGAGAGTTTGTAATTTTGAGATGGAGTCATCCGCCCTTTACGGACTCGGTAAAATGATGGGGCACAACTGTTTAACCATCTGCGCTGTGATTGCCAACAGGGTCAGCGAGAAGTTCTGCACGGATTATCATCCGTATATTAATAAACTCATAAAGAACACGCTGGATCGAATTTCAGCCCACTAAAATGCCACTGATAAAGGATTTTTGTTGATAAAAATTGAATTTTTTTTTTGTATCTCAATTAATTTGCGTATTTTTGCAGCGAAAATGCATTCTAAAAAAAGGAAAGTATCTTAAATATTAATCACTTTAAAACCACAAAAAAATGAAAAAAGCAATTGTAACCTTAAGTGTTATTTTGTTGACCGCAGTGTCAGCATTTGCTGGTGGAGAGAAGCCTAGTTACTACACCCCTAAGTTCAAACAGGGTTGGTTCGTTGACTTGGCAGGCACCTATAGCGTTTTTGCTTCCAATGGATCTGCCTACCATTACCTGAACACCTACTATGGCGGTTTCCACAAGACGAATCCCAAGCATTTGTTTGGTTTTTCCGGTAAATTTGGTAGAAGAGTAAGCCCAAGCGTCGCCGTGAGAGTTGGCTATGACAGACATGCTTCCTACAACGCTAAGAAGGAATTCTTCTTCAAGAGCTTGCACTTTGATGTCATGGAAAGCCCGTTGGATCTGTTCTTCGGATACAATCCCAAGAGATTCTACACCATGTGGATTTACGGTGGTGTTGGTCTTATTGCCGACGACACCCCGCGCGACACTCGTCCTTACAATTTGTTGATCCACTGGAAAGGTTCAGACATTGACTTCGGTGTCCATGGTGGTATCATGAACAACTTCAGACTCAGCAACAGCTTCGATCTGCATGTTGACCTCACTGCTGTCGCCACAAGATGGAGCTTTGATGGTACTGAAGTCCTGCCCGCAGGTTCTACCATGAGTCCTTATTGGCACAGAGCTCACTTCGATTTCTCTGGTATGGTTGGTCTTATGTGGTACCTTGGCGGCCGTGCCTTCACTGTCGTTCCTGAATGCGAACCCGAAGTTGCTGACTGCAGCGAGCAGGAAGCCAGAATCCAAGAGCTTCTCAAAGAACTTGAGAACTGCAAGAACGGCATCACCACTGATGACAATGGCAACACCATCATCATCACCAAGCCTTGCGACACTGTTTACCAGACCATCGAAGGCGAAGCCATCACCTATCCTTTCAGCATCTTCTTCAACAAGGGTTCCTACGAGTTGAGAGACGGCAGAGACCGCGTCAACCTCGAAGCTCTTGCTAAGGTTGCCAAGGAAAAGGATTACAAAGTCACCTTGAGAGGTACCTGCGACAGTGCTACCGCTTCCAGCGCTTTCAACAAGACCCTTGCTGAAAACCGCTGCCGTAAGATCAAGGACGAACTCACCAAACTTGGTGTGAAGGAAAGCAACATTATCGTTGACGCCGTTGGTGGTGTGAAGGAACTCAATCCTACCGAATACGACCGCCGCGTGCTCATCAACCTCTCCAAGTAAGTTAACCTATCGAACGTAATAGATGATGAAAAAACTCATCATTGCCATCAGTCTTGTCCTTCTCGCATCAGCTTCGGCTTTTGCGGAAGGACAAGTTGATTCAACCCGTTACCTGAGCTCCAAGTTAAACCAAAACTGGTTTTTAAGTGCCAGTTTTAGCGCCAACTGGTGGCAGGGGTCAGACAGAAATCCCAATGGAGATTATACCAAACTGAACGGCCCTACCTTTGGAGGTAACCTCAGTGTTGGCAAATGGATCACCCATAACATCGCATTGAGACTTTCTTATGATGTCAACCAGGCTCATAGCTTTATTAATGGCCCTCATCCTGGTCTGACCTATTTCCATTACCTTTACGTTGACAGAACAAACCCGGATGCTAACGATAATTATGAGACGTCCTTCATGTATCATAACATACATGGTGATGTTCTCATTTCTCCCGTAGATCTTTTCCTGGGTTACTACGATCCCGACAGAATCTATACTCCTGTCTTGTTCGTGGGAATGGGCGCAGGTGTTGTTGCTAATCATGTATCGCTGATCCAGTCGTATCTTGATAGAAAAAACAATGCGCTGAATTATGAACTGTCTTTTGCCACTGGTTTGATCAACAATTTCAGAATCAGTAGAGCCTTGGATCTCCACTTGGATTTCACCTGGTCCGCACAAAGATGGTCTATCGATTCATGGACTTATGAATACCAAACCATCAGACCCAAACGCGTTGACTGTAACTATTCAGCAGCCCTGGGTCTTACTTGGTACATTCCGAGAGGAAGAGTTTATGAACTTCCCTACAACTATTCTAAGGAGATGCGCGAAATGCGTGAACGTATTAAAGAACTGGAAGACCAACTTGACAACCAACCCGAACCTGGTGTCGTTCACGACACAGTGTTCCAAACCGTCACCGTTGAGGCTCCTGGCGAATACGTCACCTACCCCTTCTCCATCTTCTTCAACCTCGATTCTTATCAGCTGATGTCAAGAAGAGATCTTGTCAACCTGAGAGAAATCGCCAAGGTGGCTAAGGAAACTGGATGGAAAGTCCGCCTGAGAGGTTCCTGCGATAGCGCAACAGCAACGCCGGAATACAACCAGCGACTCTCCGAAAACCGTTGCCGCAAGATCCAAATGGAGTTGATGGACATGGGCATTCCGGAAGACCAAATCATCCTAGTCCCCGTGGGCGGTGTGCATGAACTTGATCCTACGGAATACGATCGCCGCGTGTTTGTCGAGCTGATCAAGGAAGTTAAATAAGCTTTCCAATCACTGAACAAAAAGGCTGATGGAGTTTTTCATCAGCCTTTTTTTGTGTTTTTTATGCAACATTCAAAAATGATTATTACCTTTGCCTTGAGAATCTTTAATAATAAAATACCAATCAAATGAAAAAATCACTCTTAATTATGGCCATGCTGCTCGTTTTCGGCAGCTCCGCATTCGCCATCGGAGGCATCGACCTCGGACTCAAAGTTGGATACAAGACCAACAAACTCTCGTACCAGAAAGAAGACATCAAGGCTGGCTTCGCCAACAGCTTCACCATCGGCGCCTTTGGCCGTGTGCAACTGGGAGGCCTCTACGTGCAACCTGAAATACTGTGGTTCAAGACCCAAAGCGTATTCGACCTCAGCACCAACGTGGACCATGATATCAACATCGTTGGCATCAACGTCCCCACAGGAGGTAAAGTGGACTTCACACTCAATGCCATGAACTTCCAAGTTCCAGTTTTGGTAGGCTACAAATTCAGCCTGATCGACATGCTCGCTGTCCGTGCTCAAGCCGGTCCGACCATGAACTTCACCATCCCACAGAAAACCTTGATCAACCAATCCGTAGGAAGCAGTGAACCTACCGAAATCAGCAACGACACCTTCGATACCAAGTCCATCGCTTTCGGCTTCCAAGCCGGTGTGGGTTTTGACATCATGAGCAAAATCACGCTTGATATCAACTATAACTTCGGTATCTCCAAAGTATTCGGCGCCAACATCATCAACAATACGGAATGGGGCCAATACCTTGACACCAACAACATCTCCAACGCCCATAACAACATGTTCATGGTCACCGTGGGCTTCAAGATCTTGTAATCATCAACCCATTAATCATAAATGGCGGGGTATCAGCTCCGCCATTTTTCTTTCAACACATGCAAAACAACATCCCCAACCGACTCTTTGCCCGCAATAGAGCCAACCTGGCAGCCCAACTGCCTCCAAAATCCATCGCCATCTTCACCGCCAACGAACCCATGCCTCGTAATGGGGACGAGTTCTATCCTTTTCGCCAACAGTCGGACTTCTTCTACCTCACCGGCATCGACGCCGAGAACGCCTACCTGCTCATCGCACCAAGTTATCCAGATGAGAGCCTCCGGGAAGTCCTGTTCATCGAACCCTACGACGAAGTAAAAGCCACTTGGCAAGGAGAGATGCTCGACGCCAAACAGGCTTCCGAACTGTCGGGCGTGAAGACCGTCAAAGGCAGTGACGCCTTCTACAGCGTACTTAACGACATCGCTTTCTCCGGCTATGGCGACACGATCTTCCTCAACAGCTACGAGTACCCCAAATACGAATGCGCCGTGGAGACCATCCAACAACGCTTCGTCAAGAAAATCCAAGCCTTATACCCCATGCACCAATACGGCCGCACCGCTCCCATCCTCAATGCCTTGCGCATGCTGAAATCCCCCGACGAGATCGATATCACCCAACAGGCTTGCGACATCACCTCAAAGGCGTTCCGCCGCTGTCTGGCAACGGTAAAGCCGGGAATGTACGAATATGAGGTGCAGGCTGAAATTGAATATATCTTCAAGCAAAACAATGCCACAGGCCATGCCTACGCCCCCATCATCGCGGGAGGAAAGAATGCCTGTTGCCTACACTATTCCAAGAACCAAAGCATACTTCGTAACGGCGACCTGCTACTCTTCGACATCGGCTGTGAGTACCAAAACTACTCGTCAGACCTGAGCCGAACCATCCCCGTCAACGGCAAATTCACCGAAAGGCAAAAACAATGCTACAATGCAGTCCTAAGGGTGATGAAACAACTCAAAGCACTCTACCGTCCAGGCCATTGCATCAATGAGATCAACGAGACCACCCATCGACTGATGGAAAAAGAAATGATCCAGTTGGGGCTCTTCACCGAAGAGGAAGTGAAACACCAAGACCCCAACAAGCCCTTGGAACGCAAATACTTGATGCACGGCATGTCCCATCACATCGGTCTGGATGTGCATGACAGCATCGACAAATTCAAGCCCTTTGAACCGGGAATGATCCTCACCTGCGAGCCTGGAATTTACATCCGTGAAGAAGGTATCGGCATTCGTATTGAGAACGACCTTCTCATCACTGAGGGGGAACCCATCAACCTATTTGAAGGTTTACCGATGGAGATCGAGGAGATTGAAGCCGCGATGCAGCGCTGAATCCGTAAAGATAGGCAACAGCTCCAAATCACCGCGTAGCACCTTATGGGTGTGAAACAATTGTTTGAACAGCCAGTTCGTCAGCTGGCTGTTCATGATTTCTGCCAACTGTTTGGCTGCCAGCGGGAAGTCCTCATCCAACACCAACATATTGGCACTGTTCAAGATATAACGTTGATGCGTGTCGCAAAAGAACACCAAGTCATTGGATATGAAGCGGTAAATCAACTTCTCGGGAGCTTGGTACATCGCCAAGGGAGCCAACTGCTGATAACGCGGAAAGTCTTCTGGATTGATGAAATACTGAGCCGCACGAAGTCGCCCTGGAAGCAAGTCCTTACCCCGATAAACGGGTTTTAAGCCGGGACGACGCGTACGCTTGCAACGCTTGGCGTTATTACCCGTCACGATTCCCAATCCCCAGGTGGCATGACCTTTCAAGGTGAGATAAGGCCGTTGCATCAGCTCCTCCACCCGCAGCATCTCCTCTGGCCGTGTCCAATAATTGATGTTACAACGAGGCATCCTCAAAAACTGTCCCTGAGCACGATCGTAATACTGCTGTTGATAATAACAAGAAGTCAAATGACCCTCTCCTGCCTCGGACTGCCTGAGCAATATGGAAACCGCCGAATACATGTTCTTAAAAGGCTTGCCATAGTCCTTGACCTGAAGGATGGTCTTCTTCAGCACTGCTTTGCGCGCATCTTCAAAGACGGCAATCTTGAAAAACGACTCCGGCATCAGCAGCCCGGCAACACCCTCGGGTTTCAATACGGAAAGGGCCGCCAACAGGAATAGGGAACAGGTGTCAGAACTGGCCCCTGCTTGATAACGTTGGGCAAAAT
Source organism: Bacteroidales bacterium (assembly GCA_017965765.1). Taxonomy (GTDB): domain Bacteria; phylum Bacteroidota; class Bacteroidia; order Bacteroidales; family F082; genus Limimorpha. The sequence continues at coordinate 31,976 of JAGCPJ010000051.1, read as the reverse complement.
CCAAGCGCTGCGCTTTGGGGATTTTCTTTCCCCACGGTGGATTGGTGAACACCATGTCGAACTGTTCCTTGAGACTGGAACAGGCCTGAAGGAAGTCTGCGCACACCACATGCGGTGCCTCTGAACCCGTAAGTTCCTTGATCCGTCGCTGGGCAATCTGTACTGCGATGGGATCCGTATCGAAACCATAGAGATGCTCTGGGGAAACACCCTTCTGTACGGCCTTCACTAAAAAATTACCCGTACCGCAACAGGGATCCAGAAACCGTGTAGCGCCATCCATTGGGAGGTCCTTCATCATGTCATCCACGATGGCCATGGGTGTATAGAAAATCCCTTCTTTGTTCTTATAAGACTCAGAAAGCAGGTTCTGGTAGCGGTCGCCAATGGCCATGTCAAAGGTTTCCTCGTTCAGCGCCTTCTTGACTACCGCTTCCACTTCGGCACTGTCGTGCCCGTCTTTCTGCAACTTGTTAGCCCTATACTGCAGTTTGGTCTTGCCGGCATGTTTCATCTGAAACTGGCGGATACTCTCCGCAGTAATCCGATGATCTTCATCCATTTCAAGAAACCCTTCCTTCACCCAATTGAACACGGTGACGGGACTCACCTGAAATAGGTCTGCCGTCTCCTGTTGGGTAAGATGTTTTGGATGGACCTGCCGCTTTTTCATATCAAGCGCAAAAATACAATTTTATGTGCATCCTTAAAAATGAATTATTATCTTTGCTTCAACAATTCAACGAATCAACAAATACACAATCAACATGTTTAATAAAGACGTTTATGCTGGCCGTAGAGCCGCATTGAAAAAGATGCTCGACAAAGGCATCGCCTTCTTCCCCGCCAATAACGAGGCGCCTTTCAACTATCCTGACAACACCTACATCTATCGCCAGGACAGCAACTTCTCCTACTATTTCGGGCTGAACCATCCAGACATGGTGGGCGTCATCGACTTTGAGACTGGCGAAGAGATCCTCTTTGGCGTGGATGTCACCATCGACGATGTGATTTGGTGCGGACCCCTCCCCTCTCTCAAGGAACAAGGCGACCGTATCGGCATCACTGACTGCCGCGACTTCAACCGTTTTGGCGAGTATATCCAACAAGCCATGGCCAAGGGCCGTAAGATCCATATCCTGCCAACGTACCGTGGCGACACGCAGATCCAGGTTTCCAACTGGCTTAACTGCAATGTAAACAAGGTCTCCGAGTTCGTCAGCCTCGATCTTATCAAAGCCGTCATCGCCATGCGCGAAATCAAGAGCGACATCGAGATTGCCGAGATGGAACGTGCCGCCAACACAGCCTACCTGATGCACACCACTGCCATGAAGATGTGTAAACCAGGCGTAATCGAACAAGAAATTGCGGGTCGTGTCGAAGGCATCTCGCTCTCAGGAGGCGGACCCGTGTCTTTCCCCGTCATCCTTAGCGTGGACGGACAGACCTTGCACAACCACAGCCACCACAACGTGCTTAAAGAAGGCCGAATGATGGTATGCGATGCCGGAGCGGAGACGGAGAACTACTATGCTTCTGACTTCACCCGCACTACCCCCGTGGGCGGTGTCTTCAACCAACGCCAACGTGAGATTTACGAAATCGTTCTCGCCGCCAACCAAAAAGTAGCCGCCAACACCAAACCTTACATCCCCTATATGGACATGCATATCTTGGCTTGCCGCACGTTGATTGAAGGTCTCAAGAATGTTGGCTTGATGAAAGGCGATGTGGAAGAAGCCCTTCATGCCGGTGCCCATTGGCTCTTCATGCCTCACGGACTGGGCCACATGCTAGGCATGGACGTCCACGACATGGAAGGCCTCGGCGAGACATACGTGGGCTATGACGACATCACACCTCGTTCCACCAAACAGGGCTTCAGCTGCCTGCGTTGCGGCAAGACCCTCAAACCAGGTTTCGTGGTCACCGACGAGCCGGGTATCTATTTCATCCCCACGCTCATCGACCTCTGGAAAGCCGAAGGCAAGCACAAAGATTTCATTAACTATGATTTGCTAGAAACTTATAAGGACTTCGGAGGCATCCGTATTGAGGATGACCTGCTCATCACTGAAAACGGCTGCCGCATCCTGGGACGGCCGATTCCGAAGACCGTCGCAGACGTCGAAGCCATGTGCGCCCAAGGACTGGCGTAATTAGAACTCCGTAACCAATTTCAGGTTGACGTATCGGGGAGTCAAGTAACTATTGACTCCCCATGCGTTATTATACACATCCCTTACCCAAGTAAAAGATACCGTGTTGGAGATGTCCAGCAAGTTGAACACTTCCATACTCACATACATGTTCTTCACATAATTCAAGGGATTCTTTCGGCCAAAGCTGCTTCCCTCATGGATCAACTGCTTCACGAAACCAATGTCCACGCGACGGTAAGGCGGGTAGTTGAACGTGGTATGATAGTATTCCGAGGTGATATCGTTGACGGGCATACCCGTACCGAAAGTCAAGGTCATGTTGACTTTCCAAGTAGGAAAGTTCGGGATGAAATCTTGGAAAAACATCGAGAAGCTGACCCTTTGGTTGGAAGGCCTGTTATGCCAGCCGGCAGGATCCCCTTCGATGACTTCGCGGCTCCTCATAAACGACAAACTCGCCCAACTGTCGATACCTTTCACAAACTCGCCATTGATTTTTAGATCCAGTCCCTCGGCGTAACCTCTGGCATGTTGGTCAGCGTAATAGCGGATTCTGACATTATCGACATCGTAGGGAACGATGTGGCTGAAGTATTTGTAATACACCTCAGAAGTCAAGATGAAAGGCCTGCCGTAGGCACGGAACTTATAGTCGCTACCCGCTATGACCTGATACGACTTCTGTACCTCAGCGTTGGGGTACAACGTCCCATCGAGATTGCGGAGTTCCCGGTAGAAAGGTGTCTGATTATAGACTCCGCCCGACAGGCGAAACACTAGGTCGCGGCCATCGATATCAGGACGATAAGCAACGCCCACACGAGGACTGACATAGAACTTCTTATTGTAATCCCAGTAATTGGCACGGAGGCCGCCCGTCAGCACAAGTTCACCCTTATCACGAACGGGGAAGGTCAGCGATTGCTGCACAAAGCCATCTACATTATTGAGTCCCAAAAGGTTATGTGAACGATGGAAGTCGTTAAGCACAATCTCAGGCAACGTTGACGGCATCGTTCCCGGGATATCCGGCACATGCGGGAGGTTATAACCCGAAGAATCCACCATATTCCATTCATTGACCACGTCGTCAATGTTCTGGCGTTGGTATCTGACACCCCACTTGAAGACATTTTGGTCGTTGACTTTCATACCCTTATGGTCAAAATTATAGACTTGGGCATAGAAAGCGTTACGGGCATGATTGAGGTAGGCGCCGGCGCCCAGGTTGCTCACCACATTGCCCTGCTGTTCAGAGCCCAACGAGGTCTCCACCTGACCGAGCAGATATTCGCCCAGGATGTCGTAGGTCTCAGTCTCGTATGCGGAATAGGCCGATGCGATGAACTTCAGGTCGAGGTCCTTGTGTGGCTTGTAATCCAACGTGACGGCACCCAAACCCGTAGTGTAGTTATCCACCTCCTGTCCTTCGAAGAAGACATTCAAGCGAACCACCATGTTCACATAACCCGTCTCGGCGGACGAGGATTGCGGCATCAAGGCATACTGGTTCCTGGAAAAATAACCCAGGAAGGAAAGATTCCATTTATCGTTGAACTTGTAGTTTAGGAGTGTTTGGACATCGGAGAAATTGGGGCGGTACGAGCCTTTGGTATCCATCATGTTCAAAGCCAGCGAGGTGTTCTTGTAACGTCCTCCGACCAGATAGCTGAACTTCCCATTCCCCACCAGTCCCTCGGCATGTGCTTCCACTCCAAGCAGACTCATGGTGAGCGATCCGGCCGTCTCACGGGGCATCTTGTAAGTCACGTCGAGCACCGACGACATCTTGTCGCCGTACTCTGCGGCAAAACCACCGGCGGAGAAGGAAATGTTATTCACCAAACGCGAGTTCACAAACGACAGGCCTTCCTGCTGACCGGAACCCACCAGGAACGGACGGTAGATCTCGATGCCGTTGACATAGATCAGGTTTTCATCGAAATTGCCGCCTCTGACAGTGTATTGGGAACTCAGTTCATTGTTGGAGATCACTCCAGGCAGGGTCTTGATCAGATTCTCCACACCCCCACCCATCGTAGGCAGCAAGGTGGCCTGCTTGGGATCCAGTTTCGTCAAGCTATGCACCTCGATAGCCCTATCGGAGATCACCGCATCGGGCAAGTTGGTCATTGTTGACTTGAGGATGACGTCCAGCTTTCTACGCTCTCCACTTTTAAGGCGCACCGTGACCTGTTTCGGTTCGTAACCGATGAAGGAGAAGTTGATTACCAGGGTCGTATCAGAAATCAGGGTCAACTCGTATGCGCCTCTTGCGTTGGTAGTCTGTCCCACCAGCAAGTCGGTGACAATCACATTGGCCATCTCGATGGGATGGTTCTGTTCGTCAGTCACCTTGCCATACACCGTCGCCGTAGGAAGTTGCTGGGCAACTGCCGACAGGGACAAGATCACAAACAAGATACAGAGACGAATACGCATATTGGGATAACTTGATTTCCGAGGATTTAGTATATCAAACAAAAAAAGCCGCCGTGCAAGCACGGCAGCTATTTTTTATCCTTATTGAAAGGGAATTACCAACGGTTTAAGTTGCCCTTCTCGGCAGCATCCATGATAGCTGCGTAAACACCTTTCTTATTGATGGTGCGAAGACCAGCAGCGGAAACCTTCAGAACTACCCATTCATCCCACTCCGGAACGTAGAACTTCTTGATCTTCAGATTCGGCTCAAAGGTTCTCTTGGTTCTCTTGTTTGAGTGAGAGACATTATTACCAGTGACGGTCTTTTTTCCTGTAATTTGACAAACTTTTGACATGACTCTATTCCTTTAATAATTACAATTGTCTTCTTCAAAACGGACTGCAAAAGTACAGCTTTTTTTTGAATACGCAACAAAATCAATTAATTTTTATTGTCCAGATGCACATCCATTTGCGGGAACGGGAAGTTCAACCCTTCTTTGGGGAAGGTTTCATATACCTTTTCATTCATGCTGAACAGCACTGGGAAATAGTCTGCCGACTTCACCCAGGCACGCAATGTCAGGTCCACGGAACTTGCGTTGAGATTCGACAAAAGGACAGCGATTGGCGGGTCTTTCAAGATTCTCGGATCCTCGTCACAAAGTTGAAGCAACACTTTTTTCGCCTTTTCAAAATCATCACCATACGAGATGGAGATGGTCCAATCCACACGTCGTGTCTCTTCTTTCGTGAATATCGTCATCACACCGGTGGAAAGGATGCCGTTCGGGATGGAAATCACTTTGTTGTCGGGCGTCGTGATCACCGTGTTGAAAATCTGGATCTCCTTGACCACACCTTGCTTCCCTTGGGCATCAATGAAATCACCCACCTTGAATGGGCGGAACAAGATGATGACGACACCACCAGCAAAGTTCTGCAAGGTGCCACTCAACGCCATACCGATGGCCAGTCCCGCAGAGGCCAATAAAGCCACCAATGAGGAGGTATTAACCCCCAAGATACTGATTATGAATATGATAAGCACAAAGGTCAAGATCACCGAAATCAGACTGGAAAGAAAACTCCCCACACTGGCATCGATGCGCCTGCGCTCCAACACACGTTGCATCCATTTCTTGATCAATTTGATCACCCAACGACCAATGATAAGTACAATAAAGGCAACCACCAACTTAATGGCGAAAGGCACCACGTACTGATGGACCAGTTGAGGCAACCACTCGTTGACCGGTGTCTCTTTCAACTTCTCAATGGTATTGGCCATGGCCATTACCGTAGAATCGTTCTGTATGGTTTCACTTACCTGTTCGGTAATCGTATCACTCTGTAACATGACATCTATTTTTGAACTTGCAAAAATACAACAAAAAAAATTACTATTATTGCAGCATGAAAAACTCCTGGAAAGAATATCTAAGGGACCCGAAAAACCGAAGCACTGTCGATGTGGGAATTTTCGTCATCCTCATACTCAGTTTCCACTTCTTGTTTATCGGTTGGCAGAACTTGGACTATTGGCCTATCAAGGGAACCATCGACCGGTTGAGTTTATGGTCGGTGAACTTGGTGTTCAACCAATCCTGCTGGGTGATGCAACACCTCTTTGGCATCGACATCACAACCATTACCAGCGACCGTGTCATTGCGGTGTTGAACAACGAAGGCGGTTTTTCCAGGGTCGTCATCGCCCCTGAATGCGCCAGTCTGAAACAATGGTGCCACTGGCTCTTTCTGATGCTCATCTTCCCCGGCCCTTGGAAACACAAGGCTTGGTACATCCCCGCCGGGTTGGTCGTCATTGAATGGACCAATGTGATACGGATCTGCGGCATCCTCTTGATGCAACGCTGGTGGCCCGGGCAACAAACCTTCCACATCGCCCACGACTATATCTTCAAGTTCTTCTTCTACTTCGTCATTTTCCTGATGTGGGTACTTTGGGTGGAAAAATTCAAGAACAAACAATCGAAAAATCAAGATAAAACAACTGAACAACATGAATAGCAATATCATCTTCGTCCTCGACGCAGGCGGCACTGGATTTAAATTCTCCGCCGTACAAGAATACAGAGAAATCATCGAGCCTTTCACCATCCCCTCAGAGGCACCCACGCTAGAAGAGGTGTTGAAAAAAATCATTGACGGCTTCCATGAATGTGAAAAACGCTGTGGCAGCCAAGCAAGAGCTATTAGTTTCTGCTTCCCTGGTCCAGCCGACTATCCGAACGGTATTATCGGCGACCTGGCCAACCTACCCACCTTCCGTGGCGGCGTCGCTCTGAAACAGATGCTCGAAAACGAATTCAAGGTGCCTGTGTTCATCAACAACGACGGTGACCTGTTTGTGTATGGCGAAGCCCTCGCAGGCTTGCTACCTGCTGTAAACCAGTTACTTGAGCAGCGTGACAACCCGAAACGATACAAGAACCTCTTCGGTGTCACCCTAGGGACAGGCTTCGGCGGAGGTCTTGTCATCAACAAGGTGTTGGTCAACGGCGACAACTCCGCAGGCAGCGAGATTTGGTGCACGCGCAACTGCCTCTATCCCGACACCACTGCCGAGGAAAGTGTCAGCATCCGCGGCGTGCGTCGCGTGTATGCTCGTGAAGCAGGCATCGCTTTCGACGATGCACCTCAACCCTACGACATCTATCGTATCGCCAAAGGTGAACAGGAAGGCCACCAAGAAGCTGCATTAAAAGCCTGGGACGAACTCACCACCGTACTTGCCGATGTCCTCAGCAACGGGCTCCGCTGTGCTGACGGCATCGCCGTGATTGGCGGAGGGCTGTCAGGCGCCTGGCCGGTGTTCATGCCCATGCTCATCAAGAAACTCAACGAGCCTTATCACAACAATGGCAACGCCCTACCGAAGATGGAGACCGTAGCCTATAATCTGGAAGACGCGGCCGACTGCACCCGCTTCGTTGAAAAAAGCGGAAAGATGATTACCGTGCCTTTCAGCGACCAACAAGTCTGGTACGACGCTGCCAAACGCGTAGGCGTAGGCATCACCAAGCTCGGGACCTCATCGGCCGTCGCCATCGGAGCCTACGCCTACGCGATGAATCAGTTGGGATAAGCTGAGTTGAAAAATTGCTATATTTGCCCAAACATTTCAATCCATGAAGAAACTGTATCTCATCGCCATTTTGGGTCTTCTCATGACCGTTTCCTGCTCCAAAGAGGAAACCGACCCGGAAGTCATCGCCATGCGCGGACTCGTTGACCGCGTGATTCCCGAATTCTCCAGCCAAATCAAGTTGGAACGAATCAATGACACCATTGACCGTTATGAGTTTGAAAGTAAAGGAAACAAGCTCATCATCCGTGGCAATAATGCCAATAGTATGGCCGTCGGTCTGAACCGCTATCTGAAATACTATTGCCATGCCGAATTCCCATGGTTCATGGAAGAGGCTTTGGAGATGCCTACCCAATTGCCAAAGGTTCCGGCCAAGGTGAGCGAGAAAGCCCGTGTTCCTGAGCGTTTCTTCCTGAATTACTGCACCTTTGGCTATACCATGCCTTGGTGGAGTTGGGAGCAATGGGAGCATTTTATCGACTGGATGGCATTAAACGGCATCAACCTTCCACTGGCCATCACGGGACAAGAATCGGTTTGGTACGAGGTATGGAGCGACCTTGGCCTCACCGATGAAGAGATCCGCAGCTATTTCACTGGCCCGGCGCATCTACCTTGGCACCGCATGCAAAACATCGACCGCTGGGGAGGTCCTCTTCCCATGTCATGGCTCGAAAACCAAAAAGCCCTGCAGCAGAAAATCGTCGCTCGCGAACGGGAACTGAACATGAAACCCGTACTTCCCGGATTCGCCGGTCACGTACCCCCTTGCATCAAACGCATCTATCCCGACGCACCCCTGGCCTCTTTGGGCGACTGGGCAGGCTTCGACAGCACTTGCTGGTGCAAGTTCCTCGATCCCTTGGACCCCTTATATACCGAAATCCAGAAGAAGTTCATCGCCAAGCAGACCGAATTCTACGGCAGCGATCATATCTATGGCATCGACATCTTCAACGAGCTCATCCCTCCGAGTTGGGAACCCGACTACCTTGGGCGCGTAAGCCGTCAAGTGTATGAATCACTTGCTGCCGCTGACCCTGACGCCCGTTGGCTGGAGATGACCTGGCTCTTCTGGAATGAGCGCCAATACTGGGAAGTGGATAATCGCATTGAAGCCTACATCACCTCCTTCCCCAAGGACCGCCACTTGCTCCTCGACTATTATTGTGAACGACAGCCGATCTGGGAACGCACCAACAGCTACTACGGAGTGCCTTACATCTGGTGCTACCTCGGCAACTTCGGCGGCAACTCCATGCTCGCCGGCAACCTTGACACCGTCAACGTCCGCATCGAACGCGCTTTCGAAAAAGGCGGCGACAACTTCGTCGGTATCGGCTCCACCCTGGAAGGCTTCGACTGCAACCCCTTCATGTATGAATATGTGTTTGAGAAAGCCTGGGACAGCCCTCTTACCAAAGATGTAAGCGCCTGGGTAGAACGCCTCGCCGACCAACGCGGCGGTAAGGAAGATCCCAACATGCGTGCAGCTTGGAAAATGTTGGCTGACAGCGTTTACAACAAGGTGTCGTCACCCGGCCAAACCGTTCGTATCAACCAACGGCCGACCATGGGCAACATCGACAAGTACCGCCAGTATTATGTCGCACCCACCTATAAATACAGCAACCTCACCCTGCTGGAAGTACTCGACAAACTGCTTGCCTCCGACTGCAACACCCGCGCCCGCCATTTCGATGTCGTTAACATCACCCGACAACTGCTCGGAAACTATTTCAGCGACCTCTACGCCGACTATGTGAAAGCCTATAGCGAACAAGACTACGACAACCTTCAACAAGTGGAACAAACCATGACTTCCATCTTGGAAGATACCGATAAGATCCTTGCCACAGAGAGCGCCTTCCTGGTAGGTCGATGGATTCGCGACGCCCGCAACATCGGCATCACTGAAGAAGACAAAGACTACTTCGAGAGCAATGCCCGAAACATCATTACCACTTGGGGTGAGGAAGATGCCTTGCTCAACGAGTACGCCAGCCGTGCCTGGGCAGGTCTCACCGAAACGTATTATGCCTATCGTTGGAAGGAGTTCTTCAAGGATGTAAATGCCTCCTTAGAGGCCAAAGACACTTTTGACGAGCAAGCCTACCACGATCGCATCTGCAAATACGAAGGCCAATGGTGGCGCGAACGCCTTGGACAATTCAATGCCGAACCGCAAGGCGATGCCATCGCTCTAGCCAAAGCCATCGCAGATCGCTACCGTGAACAATTGAACACTTACTACAAATAATACTCCTCACTCCTCACTCCTAAACACTTTCCGCTGCGTCAGCATCAACACAAATGCCAGGACTGCGCCAAGGACATCGGAGATCGTCATCGAAGCCCAAACACCCGTCAGGCCATGGTAGCCCATGTCCTCAAACAATGGTGGTATGATGTAGATCATGGGGGCGAGGAACAACACTTGACGTGAGAGGCTAGTGACAATGGCAATCCAGGGCTTGTCGATGCTCTGGAAGAAATTGGAATTGGTGATGGTGAAGCCCACCAAGGCGAACATCACCAAGATGAAACGCATGGCAGGAACAGCAATTTGAATGAGTTCATCCTCCTTGGTGAAGGCGCGCAACAAAATTTGGGGTATGGCCATCGCCAACACGGCACTTGCCATGCCGATGATCACATTCACCTTCATGGTCAACATATAGACCGACCGCAACCGACGTGGATGACCCGCGCCATAGTTGTAACCTGCAATCGGTTGCATACCTTGACACACGCCTAGGATCAACATCACGGCCAAGCTGGCGAAGGTGTTGATAATGCCGTATGCACCTACGGCCAAATCGCCACCATAGAATATCAACTGTTTGTTGAGCAACGCCACCACACCCGAAGCAGCTACATTCATCAAAAAGGGACTCATTCCGATCAACAGGATGTTACGGAAGATATATCCTTTAGGCTTCCAGGCGTGACTACGGAAACGAATAAACGTCTTCGGCTGGACGAAATGAATGATGGCGACCACTGCAGAACTACCCATGGACAAGGTAGTAGCCCAAGCCGCACCTGCGATTCCCCAATCCAATCCATAGATGAACAGGGCATCCAACGCAATGTTCAACACGGCACCACCCACCATGATCCACATCGACTTCTTGGGATAACCGCTGGCACGTATCAAACCCGTGAGGTTGAACGTCAGCGTGGTAAGAAACATCCCAGGTAACACAATGTCCATATACTCCCTGGCGTAGCCGATGGTCTCGGCAGAAGCACCAAACATCGTCAAGATCCGATCCATGAACACATAACCGCCAGTGACGAAGAGAAAACCAAAGATAAACGTCAGCAACATACTGTTGCCCAAGATCTTCTCTGCCCAGTTGTAGTCCTTCTTTCCCAAAATGATCGACATGCGCGCTGAAGAACCCACACCCACCAGCGAGCCAAACGCATGGATGATGTTCATGATCGGCATCGTGATTGCCAAACCCGCGATGGCCATGGCACCCACACACTGTCCCAAAAACACACGGTCGCAAATATTATAAACCGAAGCGATGATCTGGCTGACAATCGAAGGCATGGCGTATGCCCACAACAGTTTCCTGATGTCCTGGGTTTCAAGCTCTCTTGTCCTATCTATCTGTTCCATGCGATTCAGCTGAAAAATGAAGCCGCAAATTTAGAGAATTTTTCTAATTTTGCAGTTTTATTTGGTAAGTTGACGATAGTATTTGTTGAAAATACCATGAATTTGATAAAAAGATTATCACTAATCATATTGTTGACCTGGGGCATTGTCTTCCCCAGTTTAGCCACCGGCCTTGACGCCACCAAGGTGCGGGTGCGTCTCTCCAAGATCGAGAAAGACCTCCCGCTTCCTTACAACGATGCCTTGCTGAGTGACATCAAGACCTATATGTCCAAACAGCTGCCCACAGAATTCTCGACCTATTCCTCCATGATCGAAGAAGCTATCGGCGAACTGGGACTGCCTCCAGAGTTCCTTTACTTCCCCATGGCCCTCACCGAGATGAACAGCAACCATCTCCAGGATGGCCGTGCCGGACTTTGGGACTTGCCTACTCTCGTCGCCTTGCGCTATGGCCTCACTGTTGACGAGAACCACGACGAGCGCTTCTCTGTGGAAGCCTCAACACAGGCCGCTTTGCTTTATCTGAAAGACCTTCACACCACGTTTGGCGACTGGTGGTCATGCATCCTGGCTTACGCCAACAGCCCAGCCACCCTCAACAACGCTAGGGCTCGGCATGCCGAACTGGGCAACGACCCTTGGGCCTATTACGAACTGGGCTGCCTTCCGAACATCAACATTATCGGCAATCTCATAGCCTGCTATTTCGTTTACAGCGACGATGTGAAAACCGTGGCACGCCCCACCGAAGCCTACGTGGAATGCAGCTTCTCTCAGCCCATCTCAGTGGCCGCGATCTCCGCCAAGACAGGCGTCTCCAAACAAACCATCCTCAACCTCAACCCTATCTTCAGATCCGATCCGTTCACCCCTTTTGAATCCTACCGGATAAGACTTCCGCAAAGCGCAGGCCAGGCTTTTGAACAAAACAAGACTGCCATCTACAACGAGACAGCGCAAGCCAAGGCAAAGAAAGAAGAAGAACAACAACAGGTAGCCCAAGCCGAGAAACAAAAGGCCAAGGCCAAAGCCGCCGAATACATCACCTACACTGTCAAATCCGGTGACTATCTGGGGAAAATTGCCAAGAAGCACAACGTCACGGTCAAAGACCTCAAGAAGTGGAACAAGCTGAAGAATGACTTCATTAGGGAAGGACAAAAACTGAAGATTTACAAATGAAAGCATCACATACCCTCTTGTTCATCCTGTCAGTGTTCCTGCTGTTCGGCATCGCTTGGTTCGCCTTCCCTGCCGAAGGCGTCAGGGTGGGTGGACTCAGCCTACGTTTCCCTTCGTTTGCCGAAGCCCAGATGGAAGAACAAGAAACCGTTGATGTGGACAAGGTACTGAGTGACGTCAACAAAAGTTTCGAGATGACCTGTTCCACGACTCAACTCGACAGCTTGGAGTATTTCCGGGACTTCCTGACCACCAACCCCAACCGCATCTACCTGCCCGATAACGACTATACCTATTTCGACTCCCTGTTCCAACTGTTGGGACAAGCCCGTAATCAACAGAAAATCTACCGCGTCATGCATTACGGCGACTCACAGATCGAGATGGACCGCATTTCCTCTGTGTTGCGCCAACGGCTTCAAGAACGCTTTGGAGGATCAGGGCCCAACATGATCCCCGCCGTACAACGCATCGCTTCCATCTCCGTCTCCCAAGGCTATTCAGGAGGTCTCACCCGTTACACGATCTATGGCGACTCCACCACACGACGCGCCTCCCATAACCGCTACGGCGTGATGACCCAATTCTCGCAGTGCAGCGGGACAGCCACCATCAGCTTCTACAAGTCAAAACACACCCAAGCCTTTGACAAAGCACGAGAAATCACCAAAGTATCCATCCTTTTTGGCAACAACAGCGATAACTTCAAGGCCACTTTGAAAACCGACCTGACCCCTCAAGAGACAAAAGAATGCGCAGCGAACTCCGGGGTCAGCCTGCTCAGCTGGGATCTGCCTGAGCCTGTCAGCAAAGGCACCCTTACCCTCCAAGGCAACGCTGAGGTCTATGCCGTTCTCCTTGATGGCGACTATGGTGTAGCCATTGACAACAACCCCTTGAGAGGATGCTCGGGTACCATCTTTTCCAGGATCAACGCCAAAGTAATGGAAGAATCCTTCAACCTCCTGGATACGCGACTGATCATCCTTCAATTCGGTGGCAACCGCATGCCAGGGATCTCCGGTAGCAAAGCCATCGGAAGCTATATGAAGGAGCTTGAGAAACAAATCGAATACTTCAAAGAAGTCGCCCCGGAAGCCACCCTGCTCTTCATCGGTCCTGCCGACATGGGCAAGAGTTACAATGGTAAGATCGGCACTTGGAAAGGCCTTCCGGAACTCAACGACTCACTGAGATCCACTGCTTTACGCCACGACGTAGCCTACTGGGACATGTTCCATGTCATGGGCGGCGAAGGCTCCATGGCGCAATTTGTAAAGCACAAACCCGCATTGGCCGGACCCGATTATATCCACTTTACCTTCCTGGGAGCCCAAGAAATAGGCAACAACCTGGCCAAATCGCTGCTGCTGTACCACGACTTCTATCAGTTCCGCCAAGATCTCCCCAACGACTCCGTGGCTGCATTCATGAACAAGGACCGTGAACTCATTGAGAAAGAAAAAGAAGCCCGCAAAAACAAATTCAAACCCTTCAACTACTATAAGGAATGAGACGTCACCTCGGCATATTGATTCCCTTACTCCTACTGGCTTGGGGCTCTTCGGCACAAGGACCAGTAAAATGTCAGATTCCCGAGTATAGCTTCACCCATTTCGACCGTAACCAACTCATCTATCCGGGTGACAGCACCAACATGGAACAGTTCTTTGAGAAACTGGACGCCTTGCTTTTCACTGGACAAGGGAAAATCAACATCCTACACATCGGTGGCTCCCATGTCCAAGCCGGTGTGTTCTCCCAACAGATGCGTGACCACCTGCTAAATCTCTCTCCAGGCATCACCTCCGGCAGAGGGCTGGTCTTCCCCTTCATGAAAACCAACACCCCAGCCAGCTATAGCATCAGCTATACGGGCGAGTGGAACTACTGTCGTAACGCGGTCGCCTTCGACACCCGATTGGGGCTTGCCGGCGCTTCCGTCACCACCTCCGATACCACCGCCAGCTTCTCCATCGTCACCCGCGAGAAAAAGCCCAGAGACATCACTCCCGTGTTCGACTTCAACCTGGTGAAAGTCTTGGGATATGGCGACAACAGCAAGATTGTACCTGTGGTACACTTCAACAACGAGGTGCTTCCCGGGGTGTATGACGAACACGAAGGCTCTTTCACCTTCCAGCTTCCCGATTACACCGACTCATTGTATGTGGATTTCAACCATGCTGAAGGCACCTTCACCGTGACCGGCGTCTATCTCGACAACGGCATGCCCGGCATCACCTATCATGGCATCGGCGTCAACGGTGCCCGGGTGGATTCCTACCTCAGTTGCGAGGACCTCAGGCGCGACATGGAACTCGTCAAGCCCGACCTGGTCATCTTCGGCATCGGGATCAACGACGCCGCGGCGGATAGCTTCACCAAAGACAAGTTCAAACGGGACTATGACCAACTCATCGACATCATCCATGAAGTCAGTCCCGATTGTGCCATGATCTTCGTCACCAACAACGACAGCTACAAACGGTTGAAGAAAAACAAATACCAAGTCAATACCAACG
This sequence comes from Bacteroidales bacterium, assembly GCA_017965765.1. Taxonomy (GTDB): domain Bacteria; phylum Bacteroidota; class Bacteroidia; order Bacteroidales; family F082; genus Limimorpha. Next base: position 16,928 of record JAGCPJ010000051.1, on the reverse strand, counting down.
GCCTCCTCGCTCAGGAAGCCTTCTTTGAACTCGGCAAGAAACATAACGCCGCCGTCTGGGATTTCTTCGACATCATGGGCGGACTCACCTCGATGCAGAACTGGCAGGACGAAAACATAGCTCAAAAAGACAAAGTCCACTTTACCAACACCGGATACGCCCTCATCGGAGACCTCTTGTTCAATGCCCTTATGGACAAATACACAACGCATCTTCAGAAATACAAACCTTGATGTTGACCTTCTCAGACATAGTACTGGATTTCTTGCAGAAACTGTTCTCCTTCGACAAGGCACATCCCTTGTTGTTCACCCAGTTCTATTTCTGGGCGTTCTTCGCCATTGTCTTCGCTGTCTTCAGCCTGATCAAAAACAGATGCTTGCTACGGAATGCCTTCCTGTTCTTCGTCAGCCTGTTTTTCTATTACAAGACCAGCGGACTCTTCACCTTAATCCTGATTTTCATCACCCTATACAATTACTTTGGAGCTAGATGGCTGAATACCAGGAAGAAAGAGCTTAGTCGTAACCTTGTCCTTGCCGTCAGCGTGATCGTCAACCTTTCCATCCTGTTCTATTTCAAATATGCCTACTTCATTACTGACGTGGTCAACAACCTGTTTGGATCGGAATTCAGGGTGTTCGATATTTTCTCCTGGATTGGCAACGAGATTACGGGCAGCAACCGTTTCAGCGTAGATGCCATTCTCTTGCCTGTAGGCATCTCGTTCTACACTTTCCAAGCCATCAGCTACATCATGGATGTCTATCGCAAGCGCATCGAACCTGTGAGGAACATCCTTGACTTCGGTTTCTATGTCAGCTTCTTCCCGCAACTGGTGGCCGGTCCCATCGTCAGGGCCAACGAGTTCATCCCTCAACTGCACAAGAAATACCACCTGAGCCGCCGTCAGTTTGGCATCGCCGTGTTCTGGATCATGAACGGCTTGGTTAAGAAGATCGTGCTCAGTGACTATATCGCCGTCAACTTTATCGACCGCGTGTTTGAGAACCCGCTGCTCTACTCTGGCTTTGAAAACCTCTGCGCCCTGTTCGGCTACTCCCTACAAGTCTATGCCGACTTTTCAGGATACACTGACATCGCCATCGGCGTGGCCATGCTGATGGGCTTCTACCTGCCCAAGAACTTCAACTCGCCATACAAGGCCAAGCACCCCGGTGAGTTCTGGAAACGCTGGCACATCTCCCTCTCCAGATGGCTGCAAGACTATTTATACATCCCTCTTGGAGGCAACCGCAACGCCACCTTTGGATCGTTCTGCATCATCGTCATGATTGCCGCCATCGCTGTCTTCTTGAGTGGCAGCTGGTGGGTGGGGCTTGGCGTGCTGGTCCTTGCCGTCATCATCGCTTTGGTAGCCATCTTCAAACCCGAAAAACGCAAGAAAATCACCACCAACATCAACTCCATGGATACCATGCTCCTCGGTGGTCTCTGGCATGGCGCCTCATGGAACTTCATGATTTGGGGCGGCTTGAATGGCATCGGCATGATCTTCTACAAGTTTTGGAAAGACTGGAGCAATACCACGCGAACACTGTTTATCTTGCTGGTTACCATTACTTTAAGGCTATTGAGTATCTATGTACCCCAGCCCGTGTTCAGCATGTTCTTCGTATGGTGTTTCATCATCTTGATCGGCAATGTCATCCGTCTGGCTTATCATTTGATTTTCAAGAAGAAAGCCTCCACTGACGCCTTCCAATGGCTCGCGGATGCTTGGGCGGTCTTCCAGACCTTCACCTTCATCACTTTCACCCGATTGTTCTTCCGAAGCGGCTCCAACCTCGACCCTGCTGAAGCCAACGAGACGGCCTGGAACACCGCCAAGAACATGGTCAACCAGATTGGCAGCCATTGGGAACTGGACAAGATTCCAGCCATGGCACATCAATACCGCAATGTGTTCATTATGATTATCTTAGGTATGATTGTCCACTGGCTTCCCGAGAATTTCAAGCGTCGCTACCGCATCTGGTTTGCCAATATGCCTTTACCCCTGATGGTTGTGGCATGTGCTTTGATTGTCTTTGTCATCTATCAGTTCATCACCGCTGATCTGCAATCTTTCATATATTTCCAATTTTAAAAACAAAACCATATGAAAAAGACCTTATTGCTGCTACTTGCACTTGCTACAGCATCCCTAACAATGGCCCAAGAAGAGGCTCACCGTTATGAAATCAAATCGGGTGTCGCGCACTCCGAAACGCGTTTGAACGACCACGTGACGCCTGCGGTCCAATACTTTGACAACTTTGGCGATTGCGAGACCATGATCCAGACCATCGACATGGGCGCCTTGGGATCTTATGACAATACAACCGTCACGAAGAAAGAAAAAGCTTGGTTTGTGAACAGCGGCGGTGCCAAGGAATTCCAAAACCCTACCGCCGACCTCACCTTTGTCAATCCTTCCCAAGCCGTCATTGACAAATACAAACTCGTCGATACTGGAAAAGAGGAAGCCGTCCTGGGGCGTATGTGCCGGATATTCACTTACGAGACCACCCAAGGCCGCAAGAAGATCAGCAACACTGCTTGGGTATATAAAGGCATCACCATGAAAAGCGTGATGAAACAAGGACGTCGTGAATCCTTTTTTGAAATGACTGATTTCCAAGAAAACGCGACCGTTTCCCCAGAAGTATTCGCGATTCCCGAATAAGCAGATTAGTCAATAATCAGTTGTTCCCACCGAATCTTCGGGACATACTGAATCCCTTTTTCATCGCGATAATACGCCAGCTTGTCCTCCTTGTTGACCGGCTGCAACTTGATTTTCTCGTTGCCTTTTCCGATAGCAAGCATCAACAAGGGTTCATAGGGCAAGTGAAACGCCTCCGTGATCTTCACCTTGTTGAACGCACCGATCATGATGCCGTTGAGACCCATTTCTGTGGCTTTCAGCAACATGCTCTGCGCAGCAATGCCTAGGTCGATGTCCACGAACTTGTTCTCCGGAATGGTACTACAGATGATGATGAAAGCCTCCGGCTCCGTCCCTTCAAAAGGCAGATGCAATTCTGGAAGGAGACCACCCAACTTCATATTCTGAACGATAATGTCGGCTCCTGTCTCCTGGGTGACAAGTTTGAAACGCAGCACCTGTTGGTTCTTTGCTGATGCGATCTTGGTGTTCACCGCCACGATGCGTTCCAACATCTCGCGTTTTACCACAAAATCCTTCTTATACCCCCGATAGCTGCGGTTCTTCTCGAACAATGCCTCTATCCCGGTATGTTTCACGATGGTCTTTTTGGCTCCCTTGCCAAAGACCTCCTCATATCGTTTTTCCAGATAACCGTCGGCCATAACCTATAGCTTGTTTTTGAACGTTTTCTTTTTCCCGATTGATTTATAATAGAACGATCGCCTCATCTTCGAGTCGATGGGGTAACAGTCGAAATCCCCTTGATGCAGGTCGCAATCAAAGAACGTGTCGATTTGCGAAATAAACAGGTGATCGTATCGCACCTCACGGCTTTGTTGCGCTTCCATCATGAAGCCGATGATCTCATTCACCTCGTCGGCCATCAGGTCATATTTGGTGAAGACATAAAGTCCAAACTCTTGAAAATGACCATAGAAACCATTGTTGACTTTCCACAGTTTGCTTTCGAGGATGCGTTTCATGGGCAAAGCCAACGCCCAGTAGTTGTACTCGTTGGATCCCACGGAGTAGTTGAGGTTCAAGCCGTAGGAATAACCACTCTCCTGGATCTTCAGTAGGTCCTCGTCCACCTCAGTGACTGGCCGACCCGCCATCTCATTGATCAAGGAGTTCGCCACGTTCTTGTCCTCGGTAATGGCTCTGGTGACCTCGATGCCGATGCCGTTTTCCTCATCCTGCAAGTCGGGCCGATCGGAATTGACCAGATGCGCATAACGCTCACCAAGCAACGCACTTAGCGAATACATGGCATAGCGCTCAAAGAAGCAGGTGTCGAATTTCGGGGTCATCGCCTATAAATCAAAAGATTTGGCAAAGGTACTACTTTTTCGTTACATTTGCATCCATGAAAAAACTGCTGATGCTGATCGGATTGTTTCTCCTCTGTCGTTGCGCAAACAACCACAGTAGATGGACAACGGAGCAGTTCTATGCGACCTTCCAACAACCCCCGTCGGAATACCGTCCCTTCGTTCGTTGGTGGTGGAACGGCAATAAGGTCGAAGCGGAAGAGTTGGTCCGCGAGCTGCGCTTGCTGAAAGACGCTGGCATTGGCGGTGTGGAGATCAACCCCATTGCCTTCCCTTCCTATTGCGACAGCTTAGGCAAGACCTCGTTGGAATGGCTCAGTCCCGAATGGATCAACATGTTGAAAGTCTGTTTCGACGAAGCCCAACGTCTCGACATGACCTGCGATCTTCTCGTGGGTTCGGGATGGCCTTTCGGAGCCGAGTTCTTGGGCGAAGAAGAACGCGCCCAGATTGTGGTCAACTATGCAGAGCCCGTGATTGGACCTACTTCTCTCACCTTGTTTCGGGATAGAATCTGCGAGAAAGCCATGCCCAAGGTGAGCTCTCCCTACAAAGGCAACACGAAAGAACTGATGTTGTTGCGGTTATATCCTAATCCTGCGACATCCACGGACGACTTCATTGATGTTTGGCAGCCTGACAGTATCTTTACCATCCAGGTACCTGAAGGGGAATATACGCTTGCCGCTCTGGTGAAGATTAACGGTTTCCTTGAGGTGATCAACGGAGCACCTGGCGCGGCAGGTCCGGTACTCGACCATTTCAATGTCAACGCGGTAAAACACTACCTTGATCACATGTCCGAGGAGATCGAAGCCCAGCTGGGGCCGTTAAAGAATTTCATCCGCGCTCTGTTTACCGACAGCATGGAACTGGAAGGCGCCAACTGGACCTCCGACATGGCTGCTGAGTTCCAAAAACGCTATGGTTACGATATCACCGAATGGCTACCTTTTGTTTTGTTTAAGATCGGCTCTATGGGCAGTGCGCTCAACTATAACCCAGTGGTACCTGTCACTTCTGATTTTCAGCAACTTATCGAACGAGCCCGTTACGATTTTGAGGACTTCAAAGCCCAGTTGATGCAGGAACGGTTCACCGCAACTTATCTGGACTGGTGTCATGCCTTAGGCGTGAAAGCCCGTGCACAGGCATACGGTCGGGGTTTCTATCCCTTGGAGAACGCCATGGGCTACGACATCCCCGAAGGTGAGTCGTGGACCACCAACTGGCTGAAACACAAGCCTGGCGAAGAGATGTCGGAAACCGACTATCGCCGTGGCCGCGCCTATACCATGGTCAACAAATTTGTCTCCTCAGCAGCACATCTGGCAGGCAATCGCACCGTGAGCTGCGAGGAGATGACCAACACCTACACCGTGTTCTACATGACCTTGGAACAGCTGAAGATCGGGGGCGACCAGAGTGCCATCTCCGGCGTGACCCACAGCATTTTTCACGGCTTCAACTACTCACCCAATCTTGAGGTCCCATTCCCGGGATGGGTCCGCTATGGCGCCTACTACAGCGAAAACAATCCCTGGTGGCCCTATTTCAAACACTACAACGACTACAAGGCTCGCCTCTCCTACGCCTTGCAACATGGCACCTACTATGCTGACATTGCCATCTTGAATCCCGAAAACGACATGTGGAGTACCCTCGGGATGCAGAACGAGCCCTTCCCCAACACCACCCGAGCCCCTTATAAAACGATGGTTTGGGAAGCCATCAACAAATGCGGCGGCGGCGTGGATTACGTAAGCGAAAACATCATCAATGAAGGCGAGATGCGTCATGGCGAGTTCTGTTTTGGTGAACGCCACTATAATACTTTGATACTCATTGACATAGAGCGTTTACATCCCAAGACTGCAGAACATCTTTTGCACTTCGTTGAGGGCGGTGGCCGGTTGCTTTGCATCGATACCATTCCCTACCAGTCGTTGGGTTTGAGTGGAAACACCGCCATGAAAGACTCCATCGTTCATCATTGTTTCGAGCAAATTCGGACTTTTAACGACCGTTTCGTCTTTGTGGAACCACCTAAGGAAGGCTTCATCCCCTGGTACGACAGTCTGATGCATTGTTATAACCTGCCGCATTACCTCGACATCGAGAACCCAAATCCTTTTGTGATGCAGAACCGTTACACCACCGACGATGGCAGCGAGATGCTCTTCATCATCAATTCGCATCGGTATCAGTCACACCAAACCAAGATCACTTTCCATCGCGAATTAAACCATCACAAACATCCTTGGGTTTGGGACCTTCACACCGGTGAACGCTATCCCTTGGTATTGAACGAGGATGACAGCTTTGTTTTTGATTTGGGTCCTGCCGAGTCGGTGTTGATTGTGTTTGAACGTAAAAAGTCATCAAGCGCTTCATTGCAAAAAGTAAGGAACGACAGCTGTCATTGCGAGCGGAACAGCGTGAAGCGTGGCAATCCAGTATTACCCGAAACAGCCGACTTAAGCAATGACTGGGACGTAGAATTCATACACGCTCGCCTAGACACCGCCATCCGCACCCATTTCGACACGCTATTTGATCTAAAAGACCGTCCAGAGACCCAGCATTTTGCCGGAACCATCGTCTATCGGAAAACCATCCAAAACCAGGGAAACATTTTGGAATTAGGTTTGGTGGAAGGCGTTAGCGAGGTATTTGTCAACGGTCAATCCGCTGGAGTAAAGTACTATGGCCGCCGCCTCTGCGACATTGGCGACATGCTTCACAACGGGGATAACGACCTTGAAATACGCGTCACCACCACCCTGGGTAATTATCTGAAAACCTTCACTAAAGAAGACAATCCCACCGTGTGGGTCTATGTCAACCATCCGAAACGCGACCAACCTTTACATCCGGCGGGGATGATTGGACCGGTAAAACTGATAAAGAATCATTGAAAACTAAAAAATATGAAGAAGACTATAATCATAGTTATGTTGGCTTTGTTGAGTTTAGGTCAGCTTGATGCCCAAGAGGCCAAACCCATCTATAACGCCTCGAAATTCGGCATCCGTAGCGACGGCGTGACCATGAACACCCGCAGCATCCAGTTCGCCATCGACTGGATCGCCGAACAAGGCGGAGGCACACTACGATTTTGGGTGGGCCGTTACCTCACGGGCAGCATCCACCTGAAGTCGAATGTCACCATCGAGCTGATGGAAGGCGCCGTGCTCGTCGGTAGCACCAATCCTTTCGACTACGACCGCCTCGTCGCCACCAGCGACCATGCCCTTATTATGGCCGAAGGCGTCGAAAACATCAAGCTGCTCGGCATCTATAACAGCGGCGGCTGCATCGAAGGCCAAGGGCGCGAACTGGGCAACAACTGCACCGACTTGGTTCACAAAGGCCTGATGAAGGATAAGCTCAGCAACGACCGTGTGGGAGAAGGCTTCCGTCCCCGGTTGCTGCTGTTCAGGGAATGCAAGAACGTGGAAGTCGATAACGTCACCTTCCGCGACGCCGCCAACTGGGTGTGCATGTACGACCAATGCGAGAACGTGACCGTCAACAATGTGAGGGTACAAAGCACGGCCTTCTGGAACAACGACGGCATTGACATCGTGGATTGCAACGGCTTCGTGCTCACCAACAGCTACATCAACGCCAGCGACGATGCCATCTGCCTCAAATCTCATAATGCCAAGAAGTTGTGCCAAGACATCGAGGTGCGCAACTGCACTGCGAGAAGCTCAGCCAGCGGCATCAAATTCGGCACCATGGGCGCAGGAGGATTCAAAAACGTGAAAATCATCAACAACGTGGTGTACGACACCTACCGCAGTGCCATCACCATCCAGAGTGTGGATGGCGGTATATGCGAAAACATCCTGGTGGACTCCCTCCACGCCACCAACGTGGGCAACGCCATTTACTTGAACATCGGTGCCCGCCGCGACAAGCAGAGTTTCATGGACGGCATCATCCTCCGCAACCTTTATGCCGAGGTAGCTGCCACCAAACCCGATGCCGGCTACGAATACGAAGGTCCCGTCGAAGACTTGCCCCGAAACATTTCTCCTTGTGGCATCATCGGACTGAAAGACAGCAAGATCAAAAACGTCACCTTGGAAAACATCGAGATCGTCTTCCCTGGCGGCGGCGATCCCCATTACGCCCATGTTGGTCTCGACGAACTCGACAAGGTACCCGAAATGCCCAAGGCCTATCCTGAATTCTCCCAACATGAGGAGTTACCCGCCTGGGGCTTCTTCATCCGACATGTGGATGGTCTCACGATGAAAAACATCGTTCTTAAGGCGCTGAAAAAAGACTACCGAACCGCCATCGTAATGGATGATGTAAACAACCATCATATCAGCAGTTTACGGGTAGAAGAACCTGAAGGGGACGCTAAAGAAACCATTTACGAGCGAAAATAACAATTATGTTAGACAACCTTTTCATCAAACCACTGCTTTGCCTATTCGCCTTGGTCGGCCTAGTGTCCTGCCACGAACTTGAGGTCAAGATCGTTAAACCCAATGTAGAACAACAGGTACAGCCTCAGGCCTTGGCGACAGCTCAGCCACGTTTCAGCTGGCAATACGAAAGCACCGAAAACGACATCGTGCAGCAGTCTTATCATATCATCGTAGCTTCCACGGAAGAGAAGGCACAACAAGGCATCGGTGATCTGTGGGATTCCCAAGTGGTGAAATCCAATCAGATGCTGTATATCCCCTACGAGGGAAAGACGTTGAAAAGCCGTGACAAAGCCTTTTGGAAAGTAGTCACTGAAGTCACTAATGAGAAAAAGAAGACTAGCCTTGAAAGTGAAATTAACAAACTGGAAATCAGTCTATTAAATCAAGACGATTGGCAGGCAAGATGGATTGGCCGTGAGTTTGATGAGGATATCCTGACAGGCCACACCAGGATTCCAGCGAGGTATCTTCGCAAGGAATTCAAACTAAGTACAGACATCAGCGAAGCCAGACTCTATGTCAGTGGCCTAGGCGTCTATAGTGCTTATCTCAACGGGAACGAAATTGCCCCCGAGGAGCTGTTAAAGCCTACCCTTTCCTGGTATCCCAATCGCGTGTATTTCAACACCTACGAGGTCACAGAGATGCTCAACGAAGGTTCCAACGCTATCGGCGTCATCCTTGAAGGTGGCCGCTTTACAACCATCCGAAACACCCCTAACCCCAACGGCTGGGATGGAACCGAATTTATCCCCAGTTTTGGCACGCCAAGAATGATTCTTCAACTGGAAATTATTTATAAAGATGGCCATAAAGATTTGATTGTCAGTGATGAAACCTGGAAAATCACCCATCTGGGTCCCATCCGTACCGCCAATGAATACGATGGAGAAACCTACGACGAAAATTATGAACTTGGTGATTGGACCTCTAAGGGTTATGACGATACTGCCTGGCTCCAAGCCGAACTGGTGGAAGCCCCCCAAGGCACGCTCAGCCCCCAACCCAATCCCAACATCACCGTGATGGAGAAGTTGAAGCCCGTTGCAATATTCCCCAAAGACGGCAAATGGATGCTTGACATGGGCCAAAACATGGTCGGCTTCATCGACATGAAGCCGCGTGGACAACAACCTGGCGACACCATCACACTTCGTTTCGCTGAACTTTTGACTCCCGATAGCCTACTTTATACCGCCAACCTACGTGGAGCCGAGTGCACAGACCAATATGTCATTGCCAGCGGTAGTCGTCATTGCGAGCGCAGCGAAGCAATCCATTCGTCGCCAAGTGTGGATTGCCACGTCGCTCCGCAAAGCTCCGCTCCTCGCAATGACAGTTATCACCCAACGTTCGTCTATCACGGTTTTCGTTACGTAGAAATAACCGGTCTTCGCGAAAAACCATCCATCGATGACTTCGAAGGCTGGGTGATCTATGATGAGATGCCAACCACTGGTTCATTTGAGTGCTCGAACGAAATCATCAACGCCGTATATTGCAACGCCTATTGGGGCATCCGAGGCAACTACCGCAGCATGCCCACCGACTGTCCCCAACGTGATGAGCGCATGGGTTGGACTGGCGACCGCACTACGGGCAACTATGGCGAATCGTACATCTTCAACAACCACCAGCTCTATGCCAAGTGGCTCACCGATGCCGACGACAGCCAGTGGGACAACGGGTCCCTGCCCAATGTCATCCCTCCTTACTGGCGGGGCTACACCGACAACCTCACTTGGCCCGGAGCCGTGGTCACCGCTACCGATATGCTCTTCACTCGCTACGGCGACACGGAACCCATCCATCAGCATTACGATGCCTGGAAACAATGGTTACTCCATATCAAAGAAAAGTACATGAAAGACGGCATCATCCATCGCGACACCTATGGCGACTGGTGCATGCCTCCCGAGTCACTGGAGATGATCCACTCCAACGACCCCAAGCGTATCACCGACGGTCCCCTACTCTCCACCCCCTTCTACTGCTATCTCTGTGGCAAGATGGCGAAGTTTGCCATGGCCATGGGACTGGATGCTGACGTGGACTACTTCAACAACGAAATCGAAACCACCACCGACGCCTTCAACCACAAATACTTCAACTACACCCACTGCTATTATGGTAACAACACCGTCACCGCCAACATCCTACCCTTGTCGTTTGGGATGGCTCCAAAAGACCTTGAAACACAAGTGTTTGCCAATATCGTCAACAAGACCGAGAACGATTGTGGCGGTCATGTCTCCACCGGTGTGGTCGGCATCCAACAGCTGATGCGTTGCCTCACTGAATTCGGAAGAGGCGATCTGGCATTGAAGATTGCCGCCAACGACACCTATCCAAGCTGGGGATATATGGTTCGTAACGGAGCCACCACCATCTGGGAGTTGTGGAACGGCAACACCGCCGACCCCGCCATGAACTCAGGCAACCATGTGATGCTCCTCGGCGACCTCATCCTATGGGAATACGAATACCTCGCTGGCATCCGTGTCGATTATTCGAATACGGTGGGCAACTCTCAACTTACGCTAAAGCCTTATCCCATCGTAGGATTGGATTATGTCAACTGCTCTTACGAGTCCGTCTCTGGACGCATCGAAAGCCATTGGAAACGCGAGGGCAATCATTTTGAATGGGAGTTCGTCATTCCTGCAAATACCACTGCAGAAGTATGGATACCCACTGCAAACGGGTATGAAACAAAGATTTACGGGAGTGGCAAATATCATCTTACCTCCAAACTCTAAGCATTTAAGGCGCTCTGATTGGAATGATTTTTGATGGTTTTTCTTATGTTATACCGAATCTGAAACCCTAAAAACAAAGTAAAATGAAAGCGTTACGAATCTTATTCTTGGCCTTAGCCACGGTGATAGCCACTACAGTATCTGCCCAGACCGTATATAACAGCAGCGGCTCAAGCTGCGGAAAGATTGAAGACAATGGAACCATCCGTAACTCTAGCGGCGCCAGCGTCGGTCATTTCGACAACGACGGCACCATCCGCAATAGTTCGGGAGCCAGCATCGGAAAGATCGATCGCGACGGCACCATCCGCAATAGCTCTGGCTCCAGCATCGGAAAACTTGACAACGACGGCACGGTGCGCAACAGCTCCGGTTCCAGCATCGGAAAGGTCGAAAACGACGGGACCGTTCGCAATAGCTCCGGTTCCAGCATCGGCAGAGCACAGGGCATTCCTCGTGAAAGAGTAGCTGCTTATTTCTTCTTCTTCCCGTTTTATTAGAAAGAAAGCACAGCACAACCAAAAAAAATGCGTCAGGTGTAAAACTTGACGCATTTTTTTGCCCATTATTAAGAAAAGTGTATTTTTGCAGAAAAATATGATTTTTCACACAAATCACATTAGTTATGTTAGAAGAACAAGGCAAATACATTTTCGGGGTTGTCAAGGTTGGCGACCGCGGACAAATCGTCATCCCCAAGGAGGCTCGTGAGATCTATGGCATCAAGGCTGGTGACAGCTTATTGGTACTCGGCGACAAGAAGGGTATGGCCATCCTTAAAACCGAAATCTTTCAAGACAAAATCAACGAAGTGTTAAACAAGGACTAGTTATGGAACGCAAACATTTTTTGGACAACATCCGTTGGGTGACGGTGTTGTTGGTATTGTTTTACCACGTCATCTATTTTTACAATGCCAAAGGCGTGTTCGGCGGCATCGGCGGTTTCTATGAGGACCAGCCTTGGGACTGCATCATGTCGATGCTCTATCCCTGGTTCATGATGTTACTGTTTGTGGTGGCCGGCATCAGTTCAAAGTATGCGCTCGACAAGCAGACCAACGGGCAGTTCATCAAGAGTCGCACCCGCAAGTTGTTGGTTCCCGCCACAATTGGCCTTTTGGTATTTCAATGGATGACAGGCTATTTCAACACTCAGGTGGCTGGTGTGGACGTCTTGACCGCCGTACCTCAACCCGTCAAGCACTTTCTTCGCGCCTTCAGCGGCATAGGACCACTTTGGTTCATTCAGGATTTGTGGCTGTTTTCGTTGATTCTTGTACTGATCAAAGTCATCGAGAAAGGCAAGCTGCACAACGCAGTGGGCAAACTCTTCCAAAAAGAATCCATGGGACTTACCATCGCGCTGGTAGTGGTTGGTTTCCTTCTCGTTTGGGCAGGCGCACAGTGCTCCATCTCTCATCCTAATCCAGAGAGCGCCGACGGCTTGTGGAATCTCTACCGTCCCCTGGCTTATTTTGTGCCTTTCCTATTGGGATACTTCGTCTTTTCACACGATGCCGTACAAGACCGACTCGCCAAAATACATCTTCCCCTGCTGATGCTTGCCTTGGTCACAGGCACCTATTTCACCATCGTGATGTATGGCAAGAACGACACCGATCCCATCGTGCTGAAAGGCTGGCTCTGCAACCTCTTTGCTTGGTTCGCCATCCTCGCCATGCTGGGCTGCTTCAAGGCTTGGGCAGACAAGACCAGTCCTTTTGCGACCTACATGACACGCTCCAGCTATGGCATCTACATCGTCCATTATCTGGTGATCGCCTCCTTCGGTTACATGATGAAGATGTACACCACCCTAGCCCCTTGGATGATGTACGTCATCCTCTTCGTGGCTGTGATGCTGCTCTCGCCCGCCATCTATGAAATCCTCCGGAGGATCCCATTTGTGAGGTGGTGTGTATTGGGGATAAAGAAAAAATAATATCTTTGCATTGTGATGAAAAGCAATGCATTATACGAATCTATCCTCGCCAAACAAGACCCAGTCCAAGCCGTTAACCTATCGCGCTTTTTCAAGACGGGGAAAGGGCAATATGGCGAAGGCGACAAGTTCTTGGGGATCAAGGTGCCTGTCACCCGCGAGGTGGTGAAACAATGTTGGCAGACGACCTCGTTCGATGACTTGGAGACCTGCATCCAATCGGAATACCATGAGTTACGTTTGGCGGCCCTACTGACCTTGGTGCAACAGTTCAAGCATGCCAAGAAAGATGTAGGGCTGCAAAAACAATGTGTTGATTTCTATCTATCTCACACTGAGTTCATTAACAATTGGGATTTGGTAGATCTCTCTTGCTACGAGCTACTCGGCACATGGCTTTTGGACAAAGATAGAACCCTGCTTTACGACCTCTCCCGCGACGGCAAAACGATTTGGGAACAACGCATCGGGATGGTGAGCACCATGCAGTTCTTAAGACACGATCAGCTGGATGACACCTACGCTATCGCGGAGATCTTCTTGGAGAAGCCCCAACCTTTGCATGATCTTTTGCAAAAGGCCGTCGGCTGGCTGCTCCGCGAAGCCGGCAAACGTGATGAGCAGCGGCTAAAAGATTGGCTCAGTGGTCGTTACCGGACCATGCCCCGCACCATGTTGCGGTATGCCATTGAGAAGTTTACGGAAGACGAACGCCTTAAGTATTTGAAACCATGAGCACTCTTACACCTTACGCCATCCTCCAGGCCACGATGGAGGATCTCCCACGGATCCTTAACCTTCGGGATCAAGCAAGAGAAATCATGCGGAGCTACGGCAACACATTCCAGTGGCCCGACGGCTATCCCTACGATGAGAAGTTCATCCACGATATCGAACAAGGCTGTAGCTATGTGATGGCAGACCAAACTGGCGTCATCGTCGGCACCTTTGCCTTGATCCCTGGCCCCGACATCACCTATAAAGTCATCTATGACGGCCAGTGGCTTGACGATGAGCCCTACCATGTCATCCACCGCATCGCCAGCACCCCCGAATCCCACGGTATTTTGGATGCTGTTTTGGATTTCAGCGAAAGCATTGCCAAAAACATTCGCATCGACACCCACGAGGCCAACATCATCATGCGTAAAGGTCTAGAGAAACACGGGTACCAGTATTGCGGCATCATCCATCTATTAAATGGCGACGAACGGATGGCATTTCAAAAAAAAGCTTAGCTTTGCAATACTAAACTAAACGTTGCGCCCGACACGGACCAGGGCTTTACCCATGAAAAAGCTTTTGATTGTTTGCATCCTGTTACTTCCCATCGCAGGAACCCTAAAGGCACAAGACATCATCGTCACTAAAGAAGGCAAGGACATCCAAGCTAAAGTCCTTGAAATTACCGAAACCGAAATCAAATATCTGGATTTCGAGAATCAGGAAGGTCCAACATACGTGTTGAATAAAACGAATGTCCTCCTCATTCGTTACGAAAACGGCAAAAACGAAGTATTTTCCGTCGATTCCACCCCAACTGGAGAACCTTACAAACCCCAACCATACGTCTCTGAAGGAATGCGTTACAGGGATTACAAAAAACTATATAATCATCGCATCTATACCCGGCAATTTGGTGATCCTTATAACCCAACATTGTCTGGCGTGGCATCGTGGCTGATTCCAGGCCTTGGTCAAGGAATATGCGATGAATGGGGACGGGGCGCAGCGATCTTTGGAGGATACATCTTGGGTTCCATGGCATGGGTGGTGTCTATCGTAGGGACGTCACACGTTGGCCCTAATGGCTCCAATTCTTTCTATCCAGACCCTACAGCTGTTTTGCTAAGTACTGCACTGTTGGCTGCTTACAACGTCTGGAATATCTTCGATGCGGTCCATGTCGCTAAGATCAAAAACATGTACTATCAGGATATTCGGGGACGGCAAACAAGCCTCCAGATGAACATTTCTCCCAGCTTCACCTATATTCACACCCCCGAAACCAGCGCTCCCGTGATGGGCCTATCGATGCATATCGGTTTTTGATCTATGAGTGAGCTGCGAATCTCTCTTATCCAAGCCGATCTCCGTTGGGAAGACCCTGACGGTAACCGCACGCATTTCGATCAGCTATTGAAAGAAGTGCCCACTGGTGCAGATCTGGTGTTGCTTCCCGAGACCTTCAACACGGGGTTTCCAGTGGATCCTCTAAAGTTTGCCGAAACACAGGACGGCCCTACCATGAACTGGCTGAGCAACAAAGCCCAGGAGTTGAATGCCGTGATTTGTGGCACTATGCTTCTTAATATAGATGGCCATTACCATAACAGCTTGGTGTGGATGCGTCCCGATGGCAGCTATGCGTTGTATAACAAACGGCACACCTTCGCAATCGGGGGTGAAAAGGAGCCCATCGAACCCGGTAAAGCACCCCTGGTTGTTGAGCTCAAAGGCTGGAAAATCAAGCCGATGATCTGCTATGACATCCGTTTCCCTTTATGGGCTAGGAACCACTATCAGAACGGAGTTTACGATTACGATTTGGGCCTCTATCTGGCCAACTTCCCCGAATCGAGGATTGAGGTATGGAATACGCTGCTGAAGGCCCGAGCCATCGAGAACCAAACCTATTATATCGGCGTGAACCGCATCGGCGACGATCCCGAAGGCGTGCATTATAACGGCAAGTCGCAGATGATCAACGCCCGGGGTGAGATCCTTTGCCTAGCCGAGCCCGACCAAGAAACCGTGCTTTCTTTTGCCCTCGATTACGAAGCACTCCAGCACTTCCGCGAAAAATTCCCCGTCGGAAAAGATTGGGATTCGTTTTGCACCCATACAAATCATTTTAATCATGAAAAAAACCCTCTTTCTTAGCATTCTCTTGATTGCCGCCTCCACCATGAAGGCGCAATTCCATTGGGAACCCATCGATCACCAAGGCAATCGGGCACAGACCTATCCCAAAGTCACTGAAATCAACCCCGAAATCCAAGCCATGATTGACCAAGTGGACACCATCAACCTTTACAATAGCATCGCGTGGATGCAACAATTCATCCGAGAGGCCTATTCTCCCGAAGCGTTGCTGACGCAGAACTGGCTTGTTGAACAATACGAGGAACTGGGGTTGGAAACATCGGTCCATTACTTTGTTGACGAAGAGAACAATTGGCTTGAAGCGGGCAATGTTGTCGCCATTCAACCCGGAACGGTATATCCTGACGAATACATCGTCATCTCCTCGCATTATGACCATCCAAGCGGTCCCGGAGCCGACGATAATGCATCTGGCACCGCTGGCGTACTTGAAGCAGCTCGTATCTTAAGCCAATATGCATTGGATCGATCCATCATTTACATCAATTTCAATGATGAGGAAAATGGACTCATAGGAAGCATGGGATATGCCAAAGAATGTGCCCGTCAGGACAAGAGCATCCTTGGCGTCTTCAATCTCGACATGATCGGATGGTATCCTCCGGAACTCGACACCGTGAAGATGTTCACTGCATGCTATCATCTCAACAGAAAATTATACGATTATTATTACTCTGTAGCCAATCTGTATCTGCCCGAGACGCCAACATGCTGGAGAACAGGAGGAGAAACCACTAGGGGTGACCACATTCGGTTTTGCTCATACCAGTATCCCGCCCTTTATCTTGGCGACACTGAGTATCTCTCTCAACATCCATGCTACCACAGTCCTTGTGACACCATCGGAAGCGGCGTGAACAACTTCATTCTTGCAGGTGCTTTT
>JAGCPJ010000050.1 GCA_017965765.1 Bacteroidales bacterium | reverse complement strand
TTCTCGGCAAACTCGGTATAGACGCCCAACATCTTCTTCGCCTCGATCTCAGCCTCCTCCATGGTAGCGTGGGCGGTATGACCTTCCTGCCACAGGAACTCAGCCGTACGGAGGAAGAGGCGGGTACGCATCTCCCAGCGAACCACGTTGGCCCATTGGTTACAGAGGATGGGGAGGTCGCGGTAGCTCTTCACCCAGTTGCGATAGGTATCCCAGATGATGGTTTCAGAGGTGGGGCGGACGATCAGTTCTTCTTCCAATTTGGCGGAAGGATCGACCACCACGCCATTGCCGTTGGGGTCGTTCATCAGGCGGTGGTGCGTCACCACGGCGCACTCCTTGGCAAAGCCCTCTACGTGATCAGCTTCACGGCTGAAGAAACTCTTCGGGATGAACAGCGGGAAGTAGGCGTTCACATGGCCTGTGTCCTTGAACATCTTGTCCAGGGCGTCATGCATAAACTCCCATATTGCATAGCCGTAGGGTTTGATCACCATACAGCCTCTCACGGCGGACTGTTCCGCCAAATCTGCCTTCACCACAAGGTCGTTGTACCACTGCGAATAATTTTCTGCGCGGGTCGTCAATTCTTTTGCCATATTGGTATAATTTTTGTATTGTTTTCCTTTATTGATTGCGACTGCAAAAATAGAAAAAATCAACAATAATAACATAATAAAATGAAAGCATTTAGAATAATTCCAGTCCTGGTGGCCGCCCTGATCATCACCAGCTGCTCCTCCAACAAGAAGATGGCCTACGATGACACCTATTATTCGCCTTACAACAAGACTAAGGCGAACAACGGCACCGTTTCTCCCAGCATCAGCAGCAGTTCGACTTACGACTATCAAGCCTACTATTCGAACAGCAAGAACTTCGAACCCAATGTTGATCCCGTCTATCAAACCACTGAAACCGTGACCGACACCAATGGCGTGGTTTACACTACTACCGAGACCTACTACGACGCTGACTTTGCAGCACGCATCAAGCGTTTCGGCACAGGTGCAAGCTCCACCATGGATTACTACGACGATTACTACACCGGCAATAGCGGTGGCAACACCTATGTCTATGTCGGCGACACTTGGAACTGGGGCTTCTATCCCTACCGTCCCTACTACTACGACTACTACTTCTATCCGAGCTACTACTACAGCTTCTACTATAGCCCTTGGTACTACTACGATTACTACTGGTATCGTCCCTACTATTGGTACAGCTATCACTGGGGTTGGTACGACCACTACTGGTATCATCCGCATCATCATCATCACCACCACCATCACAACCATTTCGGTGGTGGCCACGGTGGAAACGGATACAACAATGGCGGCAGCCACAACGATTTCAGCAACTATGTCGCCACTGTTCGCCGCAACAACAGCACCCCTGGTTCGCTGAGCTCACGCGCTCCTCAAGATGTCAGCGGCAGAGCCTCGGTCAACAACGGCAGAACCACTGTCAACGGCAGCAGCAGACCTACAGCAGGCACCACTGCTACAAGACCGACCATCAGTAACAGGCCTACCGTCAGCACCACCAGACTCTCCAGCTCGCCAAGAACCACGGTTACCGCCGGCAGCCGTCCCGAGAGCACCACGGTACGCCCGTCGAACTCCAGCACCGACCGCAAGACCTACACTTCGCCCAGCGAAAGCCGTCAGTCACGCTCAAGCTCCGAATATGTGCGTCCGCAATCTTCCAACAGCAGACCTGCTTCCAGCGGCAACACGGTCAACAGGAATACCGGCAGCTACAACAGCAGCAGTTCTGGAAGAAGCACGTCGGGCAGCTACAACAGCAGCTCCTCCTCAAGGAGTAGCGGCAGCAGCTATAGAAGTTCATCTTCCTCCTCGAGAAGCAGCGGCAGCAGCTACAGCGGTTCATCTTCCTCAAGAAGTAGCGGCAGCAGCCATAGCAGCTCCTCCTCTTCAAGAAGCAGCGGCAGCAGCCACAGCAGCAGTGGAGGAAGCCGTAGCAGCGGCGGAAGACGATAAGACGTTTTTCAACCATTGCATGCCATAATTGATTTGAAAGGATTATCTTTGCAGCATAAAGATAATCCTTTCGCTTTTTTATGAAAACCATCCATCTCCCTCTATTCTTCCTACTCCTCTGCTGTCTGGGCGCCCAGGCACAAGGTGTTGACGATGCCTTACTCTTCTCACAGACCTACTACGAAGGTAGCGGAAGGAGCATGGCCATGGGAAACGCCACTGGCGCTATGGGCGGCGATGTCACCGCAGCCTGCATCAACCCTGCCGGATTGGGCGTGTACCGCTCTCAAGAACTGACCTTCACCACAGGCTTGCAATATACTTTCATCGGCAGCAACTATTTCGACAACCGCGAATACGATGGGAAAGGTAGGGTTTCCATCCCCAACTTCGGCTATGTCATCACCATGGAAAACAGCAACTACAAGCCCCTGCGATACCTCCAGTTTGGCATCAGCCTTACCCGCACCAACGATTTCAACCTAAACTCCTCTGCCGCAGGATTGAACCCCGACAACTCCATGGTCGATGCCTACCTCCAAACCATCAACGGCATCGACGAGCTTCACAACCCTGGCACCTATCCCGGACAGTATCTCGCAGACAACTATCCTTATGATTTGGACCTCGCTTGGCAGACCTATCTGATTAACCAATACCAGGACAGCCTTGGCTACTATTATTACGACAGCCCCGTCCCACCGGGAAACGTCTATCAGGCCGATCGACTGAGATCCAAAGGTCGCTCCGAGGAATGGACCTTCGCCTTAGGATCCAACATTAAGGACAAGCTATATCTCGGTTCCAGCGTCGGTTTGGCCCATATCAAGCGCAACAGCACACGCACCTATAGCGAAACCCCGGGAGATCCCTCGGCCTCAAGCAACCAATTCACTTCTTGGAACCACATCGAGGATCTAGGCATCTCCGCCATGGGAGTCAACCTAAAGTTGGGGTTCATCTACCATCCCGTGTCGTGGTTCCGTTTTGGGGCAGCTTGGCACAGCAGGACCCTTTACACAATCGAGGACGACTGGGTCACCGAGACCAATACCGCACTCAGGAATGAGCCCAATGCCGGATCACACCGTTATATCTCTCCCTCTTTGTACCAAAACTACGACTTCTGGGCGCCGCGTACTTTCGTGGGGAACCTGGCCTTCTTCGTAGGCAAACGGGGACTGATCACCGCCGATGTGGAATATAAGGACTATGGAACAGCCCAATTCTTTTCGGAAGTCTTCAGTTACAATGACACCAACGACGACATCCGCGGCCTGTTAGCACCCACCTGCAATTTCCGGGTTGGCACGGAATGGCGCGTGCATCAGTTCTTCCTCCGTTGCGGCGCAGCCTACTATGGCAGTCCTTACGGCTTGGGCTACGACTACGGCAGCGTGAAGAAACTCTCCGCAGGTATCGGCTATGCCACGAGCGACATCAGCCACTGGGACTTCGCCTACGAGGTCACCGAGGCCACTTCAGGATACACGCCTTACCAATTGTATGTTGACGGCGTAAATGTGGTGCCAGACATCGTGCAGCACAAATGGAGAAGCAAACTCGTTGCCACCCTGAAGATCAAGATCCAATAAAAAAGCCGCTTTTCAGCGGCTTTTTCATTACTCTTTGTAGTTGTCGATGATTGCCTTATCGACCAAGATACGTCCGCAATACTCGCAGACGATGATTTTCTTGTGCGTGCAGATGTCCAACTGGTGTTGCGGAGGAATCTTGTTGAAGCAACCGCCGCAAGCGTCACGGTTGATACCCACCACGGCGAGACCGTTACGGGCATTCTTGCGGATACGCTTATAAGCGACCAGGAGACGGTCTTCGATGAGGTTCTCACAATCTGCGGAACGCTTCTGCAAAGCCTCTTCCTCCTTCTGGGTTTCCTCAACGATGGACTTGAGTTCTTCTTTCTTGACATCCAAGTCGTTTTTGCGTTCTTCCAAACGCTGTTGGGCGGCGGCAATCTTCGCAGCGATTTCTTCGGACCTAGCGTTGGCCTCACGGATCCTTTTTTCGCTGACTTGAATATCAAGTTGCTGATACTCAATCTCTTTGCTCAACGAATCGTATTCGCGGTTGTTACGGACATTGTTTTGTTGGTCTTCGTATTTCTTGATCAACGCTTCTGCTTCCTTGATTTTGATCTTATAGTTGGCGACATCGGTAAGATGTTTCTTCGTCTCCTCTTGGAAGTTGTTGATACGGGTTTCCAGTCCGGCTACTTCGTCTTCCAAATCCTGGACTTCCAAAGGAAGTTCGCCTCTATAGGCCCTGATCTTATCGATTTTAGAGTCAACCTGCTGCAAGGTATAGAGTGCCTCCAGCTTCTTTTCAATGCTGACCTCAACCTGTTCTTCGGTAGGTACAACCTTCTTCGTTGCTTTTTCTGCCATCTGTCGTATATGTTTTTATTGCTTACAAAAATAATGAACCGAGTTGGTGTTTGTCTCGGCAATTTCGGCTGCAAATGTAGGAAATTTTTTCTGAATATTCCGTAATATTAATTCTTTCGTAAATTGTTCAGTCTCAAAATGCCCTCCATCCACGAGCAAAAGGCCGTCGGGAGCAAAGAAATCGTGGTATTTGATGTCGGCGGTGAGGTAGGCATCCACGCCATTGCGAATGGCATCGGGGATAAACGGGCTGCCAGATCCACCGCACAGCCCTACCTTTTGGATCATCTTCCCTGTCAAGGCCGAGTGACGAAGACAAGGCGATCCGATGCAAGTCGCCAGATGGTCCAAAAACTCACGCTCCTTCATGGGATGCTCCAACTCACCCACCATGCCAGCGCCGCAATGCTCAGCGTCCTTCGGTGAAGGTTGCAACAACTGCAACTTACGCAACCCCAGACGCTCAGCCAAGACGCGGCTCACACCCACATAGCTGTTGTCGAGGTTGGTATGCATGGAGACGATCGAGATGTCGTGTTTCACCGCTTTGATCACCGCACGTTCGCCATCCGTCCGCGGAGTGATATGTTTCATCCCCCTGAAGATCAGTGGATGGTGGCTGATGATCAGATCGCAGGACTTGGCGACAGCCTCGTCAACCAAGGCCTCCGTGACATCCAATGCAATCAACGCTTTTTGGGTAAAGTTGTTCAAATCACCGACTTGCAAACCGGCATTGTCATAGTCCTCCTGCCAGCTCAAGGGAGCTTCCTGAGTAAGGCAGTCCATGATATCCTTAACCGTCATATTTTCAATTTTGGGCTTCAAAGTTAGCGAAAAATGTCTAACTTTGACCCCAATATGAGTTTTTTTCTTTTGCCCATATCGTTTTTGTATCACTTCATCCTGAGTATCAGGCACAAGTTATATGACTGGCACCTCCTGCGTTCGAAGCGCCATCCTCAACCGGTCATCTGCATAGGAAACCTGTCACTCGGCGGCACCGGGAAGACCCCTCACATCGAGTCACTGATACGCCTGCTTTCAGATACTTACACGGTTTGCGTTATCAGCCGTGGCTATGGGCGCAAGACCAAGGGGTTCCAACTGGCGATCAGCAACTGCACTGCTGAGACCATTGGCGACGAGCCCCTTCAGTTGTTCAACAAATTCAAGGACGTACAGATCGCGGTGGATGAAAGCCGCAACAGGGCCATCGAGTTGATGAACAGCCAGGATATCCCTCCGCAGGTGTATCTGCTCGACGATGCCTTCCAACACCGCAAGATCGAAGCTGGGTTGAACATCCTGCTGACAGCCTACGGACATCTCTATTCCCAAGACTACCTCATCCCGGCAGGCACGTTGCGCGATGTGAGAAGCGCCGCCAAACGCGCACAGATCGTCGTTGTCACCAAAGTCCCTTCGCAGGTGTCCATTGACGAGGCCGAACTACGGAAACAACTAAGGTTGCAAGAGAACCAGCTTCTGTTGCTCTCCAGTCTTGAGTATGAGCCCTTGAAACCCATGAACAAAGCTGCTCACAACTGCGAAGAAGACCTTCGCGATGGTGCCTCCGCCTTGTGTTTCACTGGCATTGCCGATCCCGATCCCTTGTTTGCCCATCTTAGGGAGATTGGATTCGACACCCATGAATGTCGGTTCGCCGACCACCACAGGTTTAACGGCAACGACATCCAACAGTTGCTCCAGCGTTTTCAGGCCCTACCGAATCAAGACAAAATTATGGTCACCACCGAAAAAGATTACGCACGTCTCATAAATTCTCCTTATCTTTGTCAGTTTGATGCGGTGCCGATCTTTGTGGCGCCCGTGCAAGTGCGTTTTCAAGAAGAAGAAAAGTTTAATAATGAAATATTGAGTTATGTACGAAAGAATTCTCTGCACAGTTGATTATATCAACGCCAAGACCCAAGGGTTCCGCCCCGAGGTCGGTGTTGTATTAGGTTCCGGATTGGGTGGTTTGGCCAACGGCATCGAGGTGGAGTATGCCATCCCCTACTCGGAGATCCCGAACTTCCCTGTCTCCACCGTGAAAGGTCACCAGAGCCAGTTGCTGTTTGGCACCATCGCGGGGCGCAAAGTCATCGCCATGCAAGGCCGTTTCCATTATTATGAAGGTTATCCGATGAGCGAGGTGGTCTTCCCCATCCGTGTGATGATGCAGCTGGGCATCCACTTCCTTATCCTCAGCAACGCCGCTGGCGGACTCAACCCGAACTTCCAGGTGGGCGATATCATGATCATCAACGACCAGATCCACGCCATGCCCAACCCGCTGATCGGACCACACGACGACCGTTTCGGCGAGCGCTTCCCCGACATGAGCGAGCCTTACGACAAACGCCTCATCAAGTTGGCTGACGAAATCGCGATGGAGAAAAACATCTGGGTGCAGCACGGCGTCTATTGCTCCACTACGGGACCCACCTACGAGACTCCGGCCGAGTGCCGTTATTTCCGCACCATTGGCGCCGACACCATCGGCATGTCCACCACCCCTGAGGTCATCGTAGCCCGACAAGGCAAGCTGCCGGTGTTCGGTCTGAGCATCGTCTCCGACATGGGCAACATCTACGGCATGAACCACACCAGCACCATCACTCACGAAGAAGTCATCAAGGCCGTCAACGCCGTCGAGCCCAAGCTCATCACCCTCATCACCGAGCTCATCCGCCGTTCCCCCGAAATCAACCTCTGATGGCCGTCTATTTCGTCACCGACTTCCACCTGGGCATCCCTTCGCTTGAAGACAGCCACGAGCGCGAGTTGAAACTGTTGCGTTTTCTCGATGGCATCAAGGCGGACTGTGAGGAATTGTTCCTGATGGGCGACATGTTCGACTTCTGGTTCGAATACAAGACGGTGATTCCCCGTGGCTTCGTGCGCATCCAGGGAAAGCTCGCCGAGTTCACCGATGCCGGCATCCCCGTGCATCTGTTCATCGGCAACCACGACCTTTGGTGTTTTGGTTACCTCCATGACGAGTTGGGGATCCAGCTGCACCGCAACCCGGAGATTTTTACCCTGAACGGCAAGAAGTTCTTCATGGTCCACGGCGATGGCTATGGTCCAGGCGACAAAGGCTACAAATTCCTGAAGAAGGTGTTTTCAAACAAAGTCAACCAGTGGCTGTTCCGTCACATCCATCCCGACTATGGCATCCGTTTGGCTTTACGCTGGTCGCACAAGCACCGGCTGAAAAAACTCAAGAACGAAGTGGAACGAGGCTATTATGACGATGTGCCGAACACTCGCCTTTACCAATATGCCCAAGAGCAAGCCGCATTAGACCCCACCATTGATTTCTTCGTGTTTGGACACCAGCACAAACCCATGCAATACCCCTCAGGCGACCATGCGTTGACCACGGTGGTAGGCAATTGGATCTATGATTTCAGCTACGCTTTATTTGACGGGGAGACGATGGAGTTGAAGAGGTTTGAGGAAAGTTGAATAAAAATTTTATCCAAACAGGTTGCGATTATAAAAAAAGTTCTATCTTTGCATTTAGGAAGAATCCCATTTAGGATGTTGCCTTGGATTGTAGTTCCAAGAACCAGTCTTAAATGGGTTTCTTTATTCCCGTCAGTACTTTGTCACTATCGGAAATGCTATACAGTGAGGCCCCTCTTCCTTTTACCTCATTAACAATAAGCCAAGTCTTTTCTCCGCACAACTCTGTTTCAAACACGAAGGACTTCTTCCCCCTTAAGGAAGATATCCCCATATAAGTAGCCTGTTCCAATACAGAACGAATTCTGAGAAGCATCTCGTTCTTTTCAAAGTAGTGCTTATGGGGTTGGTTTAGGTATTCTTCTATTCCGCCACCAGTAATAGTTATGGACAGCTGAGCCTGTTTGTGAAAAACAGGCTCAGCATTTCTGAGAGTTGACAACGCTATCTTCTTTATCTCTTTTCTACGTTTTGATATATTATTAGAGTCATTCACTTTACTGTTTTAAAAACAGCAAAGATAATAATAATTTGAATATAATTAATTACTATTATAGATTTTATAATTATATGTTTGTAAAGGAATAATTATTCCACCACCACCTTCTTTACCATCTCATCGGCCTTGATGAAATAGACGCCCGATGGAAGTGTGAACGTATGCGTTCCGTTGTCGGAACGGCTTGTCGCTACAACTTGGCCGAGCGCGTTAAAGACGGTCACATTCCTGGCTCCTGCGACGGTGAATATGCCGTTCGTAGGATTCGGATAAACTATGAGAGCCTGGCTCCTATTCTCGGGTACCTCCGTGGGAGAAGCCACGGGACCCACGGCTGGCGAAGTGAGGGTTCCTGAACAGTTCTCCGCAGACACTTGTACGCTGATCATCGCATTAATATCCGCTTCCACCAAGGTATAGGTCTGATACACAGCACCTTCAATAGCGACTGTATCGCGAAGCCATTGATAGCTCAACTCCCCTAACTCAGGTAGGGCCGGAGTGGAACTCAGATTGGTTTCAAGGGATAGGTTTTGTCCACAAACAGGCTGTCCCACGATGGTCACCTCCCCCTCCAGTGCAGGGACAATCCAGGGAAGCAGCAAGGTCTCAATGGCTCCATAGGCATTCAGTCGCCTACCTTCAGCGACAAGGCCATCAAGAGAAGGCAATACATCGGCGCCATCAAGCAGTGCTTGTCTAACCATGAGGCAGAAATTCGCGGGATCATTCTTGCACGACTGCATCATTTCCTCGTTCATGGCCGCATACATCAGCGCGACGGTTCCTGTCACCTGTGGCGTAGCCATAGAAGTTCCCGTCATGTTACCGTATCCGTTGTTGGGCAGTGTGGAATAGATTCCAGTGCCAGGGGCGCCGACGTCAATACTTTCCACACCATAGCCAGCGGCGTTGTATTTCACATCCGAAGAGGTGGTATTGGTGACACCGATCACATAGTCGCTGGGGCAGGTTGAGGGCATGTCGCCGACCTCATCGACATTCACATTCAAATTGGGACCGGCGACGCAACTCAAGATGCCCACATTGCCCATCTCGTCATACATCGAACTCCAAATCGGATAGTCCTCAGGGTGTCCATAATCCACTCCGAATGAGGAGTTGGTGACCACGACATAAGCCCCTTCCGTTCCATCGGTTTCATTATAGCGTGCACGCATTTCCAATACGTAAGAATAGGCCACCACCACGAGGGACTCCAGGCTATAACTTCCAACGATTGGCATGATTTTCACATTCCAGTTCACGCCGCAAACGCCTGTCGCATTGTTACCGATTGCACCAATGATGCCTGATACATGGGCGCCATGGCTACTATTATCCACACTGCCGTTATTCATCAAGGCATTCCAGCCGTTGTAATCGTCAACGTATCCATTCCCATCATCGTCAATACCATTATTGGGAATCTCATGGTAGTTTTTCCAAAAATCCATGTCCACATGTTCCAGATAAGCACCTCCGTCGATGACGGCTGCCACGATGGTATCGCCCGTAGCGGTAATGCCACCCATAGTGAACTCTTCCCAAGCCCTTGGCAGGTTCATGACCGCGGGGGCCCATTGTCGATCGTAGAAAAGATCATCGGGGATGACATCACGCAGCACGATATTGGTATGGTTGTTTTGAACGACACGCACATCTGCGTGTTCGGCCAAACGATGCATCCGCTCTTCTCTAGCTTCCTTACTATTGACAAGTTCAAAAAGCCAGATATTCAATCGCTTGGAAAGCAGTTGCTTAGGTTCGATTCCAACATTGGAATGGGCAGCGAACGAAGAGGCATCCACACCTGGCTCAAGCCAGATGATGAGCTCATCTTCCACATACGAGGCTTCAGGTTTTTGCTCTTGTCCAAAGGAATAACAGGTCAAGCACAACAAAGCCGCAAAGAGCAGGGTTTTCAAGTATGTTTTCATCAGTTCGATATTTAGTGTTCGCAAATATACTCTTTTTTCTTAACTTTGTCAGTCATTAAATCTTTAAATCTTAAAATACATGAAAGTCACCGACAAGTACATCAAAGACAACAAGGACCGTTTCCTTGAGGAGTTGTTTGAACTGATCCGCATCCCCTCCATTAGTTCGGAGGCGGCGCACAAACCCGACATGATTCGCTGTGCGGAGTGCTGGCGCAAGCATTTGTTGCAAGCTGGCGCCGACAAGGCTGAAGTGATGCCTACCGATGGCAACCCCATCGTTTATGGCGAAAAGATCATTGACCCCAAGAAGCCCACTGTACTGGTGTATGGCCATTACGACGTGATGCCGGTGGATCCCATCGAGCTTTGGAACACCAAACCTTTCGAACCTGTGGTTAAGGACGGTCGCATCTGGGCCCGTGGCGCTGACGATGACAAAGGTCAGTCGTTCATGCACGCCAAAGCTTTCGAGACCATGGTGAAGACCGGCACCCTGCCCTGCAATGTGAAGTTCATGCTCGAAGGCGAGGAAGAGATTGGTTCCGGCAGCCTTGCCAAATGGATTGTGAAATACAAGAATCTGGTGAAGGCCGACGTCATCCTAGTGTCCGACACTTCCATGATTGCCTCAGACGTTCCCAGCATCACCACTGGCCTGAGAGGTCTCGCCTATTGGGAAATCGAAGTCACCGGTCCCAACGCAGACCTTCATTCAGGCATTTTCGGCGGTAGCGTAGCCAATCCATTGAATACGCTCTGCGAGATGATTGCCAAATGCATGGATGAGAACAACCACATCACCATCCCCCATTTCTATGATGACGTGATCACCTGCTCTCGTAAGGAACGCCAGTTGCTCAACATGGCGCCATACGATGAAAAGGCTTACAAGGAAAGCCTCAGCGTGAAGGCTTTGCGCGGCGAGAAAGGCTACACCAAGATCGAGCGTGTGGGCATCCGTCCCACCTTCGACCTCTGCGGCATGTGGGGCGGCTACACTGGAGAGGGCAGCAAGACCGTGTTGCCTTCGAAGGCATACGCCAAACTCTCCTGCCGTCTGGTGCCGAACCAAGACCACGAGAAGATCGCCAAGTTGGTGAAGAACTACTTCGAGAAGAAGGCTCCCAAGTACGTCACCGTGAAAGTCACTCCATTGCATGGCGGACAAGCCTACGGCTGCCCCATCGACCTGCCGGCTTACAAGGCCGCCGAAGCCGCCTACATGGAGACCTACGGCAAGCAGCCCATCCCGATGCGCTCGGGCGGTTCCATCCCGATCATTTCTGAGTTTGAAAGAGTGTTGGGGATTAAATCCATCCTCATGGGCTTCGGCCTCGGCGAAGACGCCATCCACAGCCCCAACGAGAACTACCGCCTCGACCATTTCTACAAAGGCATCGAGACGATTATCGCGTTCTATCAACACTTTGCTAAAAAAAGATAAAGAACGGCCTACATTGACATGAACCCCGATAGTTTGGGAAAAAAACTTTCGGGGTTCATGTCAATAAGACGAATTGGATTCGAAAAAGATACAGTTTTACATTACCAGATGGCGGCTCGCTCCTCCGGCGCGATATACATCTTGCTTCCTTCGGGAATGTCGAAAGCTTCGTAGAAGTGCGGCATCGAGCCGAGGGCGCGGTTGGCACGGGCTTCGTGCGGCGAGTGCAGGTCTTCCCTCATCTGGAGTTCAAGAGCCTCGTCACGGATATTGCAGCGCCAGACGGTAGCGTAGCTAATGAAGAAACGTTGGGCTGGTGTGAAGCCGTCAATGCTTTTATTGGCTTTAGCTTCATCGGTCATCTGGTAGGCATCCCAAGCCACATTGAGGCCACCAAGATCGGCAATGTTCTCATCGAGCGTAAGTGTTCCGTTGATGTGACGGCCACAAAGTTCGAACTCATCGAACAGTTTCACGAATTGTTTGGTGCGTTCGGTGAACCGCGCATCGTCTTCTTCGGTCCACCAGTTGTTGAGGTTGCCCCTCTCGTCGTACATACGTCCCGCGTTGTCAAAGCCATGGGTCATCTCATGGCCGATGGCTTGTCCGATGGCTCCGTAGTTGACGGCATCGTCAGCATCCATATTGAAGAACGGGGGCTGAAGGACAGCCGCAGTGAGCGTGATTTGGTTCTTGTCAGGCCTGTAATTGCCATTGACCGTTTGAGGAGACAGATCCCATTCGTCCATGTCAACAAACTTGCCTATCTTGGCCATGTCTCTCGCATTCTCGAAGCGGTTGGCGCGGCGTACGTTTTGGAAATAGGATTCAGGCGTGACTTCAAGCTTGCCATAGTCCAACCATATGTCGGGATAGCCAATCTTCATGTTGATGCATTCGAGTTTATGGAGGGCTTTGGCTTTAGTCTCCTCGCTCATCCAGTCGAGGCGTTTGATACGCTCGCCAAGAGCCAAGCGCAAGTTTTCGACAAGGTCCTGTGCACGTT
>JAGCPJ010000007.1 GCA_017965765.1 Bacteroidales bacterium | reverse complement strand
GCCAAGGCCGCTGCAAAGAAAGGGATCCATATCTACACCATCGGTATGGGACTCCCCGACGGAGCCCCGATTCCGGAATATAACCAATACGGCAGGATGATGGGCTATAAGAAAGACCGTAGCGGAAACACCATCATCACGCGTCTCGATGAAGAGATGCTCCGCCGTATTGCCAACGCAGGCAATGGTCTCTATGTCAGGGCCAACAACTCCAATGTGGGACTGGAACAGATCTATGGGGACATCTCAAAACTCGACAAGACCGAGATTGAAACCCAAGTCTTTACGGATTACGAAGACCAGTTCCAATGGTTCGTCGGCGCCGCAATCATCTTGCTGCTGATCGAGATCTTCATGTCCTCAGGGAAACGTGCATGGGAAACGAAGTTTAACATCTTTGAAAGGAAAGGCGAAGGCAATGAATAAGAGATTGATAATCATAATGTTACTATTTTCTGCCTTGACTTTGCAAGCACAGACCGTAGAAAAACAGATTAGGAAGGGCAATCGCCAATACAATAAGGGTAACTACGCCGAAGCGGAGGTGCAATATCGCAAAATCTTGGAAGACAAGCCCAACAATACAGATGCCCAGTTCAACTTGGGTGACGCCCTATATAAGCAGGAGAACTATAAAGATGCCATCAGTGCATTTCAGAAGGTCGTGGAACTGACCCCCGATGCCAAGCTGAAGTCAAAGGCTGTCTATAACATGGGTAACTGCTTGTTGGAACAAGGCAAATACTATGACGCCTTCAACCTCTACAAGGTGGCCTTGAAGTTCGATGCCGAAAATGCCGATGCCTTGTACAACTTGGAGTTCTGTCGCGCTCATCTGGTGAAGAGCCATATCTGGGTTTATCCCGATACGCCTCATGGTAAAGTGGAGGCCAGCGACAAAGAAGCTTTCAATGGACAGATGATTACCTTGGCCGCTCAACCCGACGAGGATTATGCGTTGTCGCAGTATGTCGTGGTGAAGGCCGACGATCAGCAGGTTACCGTTGAAGTGAATGGCAGCCGTTTCGAAATGCCCAAGTTCGACGTGGTTGTCACGGCGGAGTTTAAAATATCGCACAAGATCACCATCGACCAGAAGATCCAGCATGGCGCGATCTCCGCTGACCGGAATAAAGCCATTGAAGGCCAACAGGTGACGCTTCATGCCCAACCGGAGCCGAATTATATGGTGGATCGCTATCGTGTGTATAAGACGGGAAGTCCAGCGGATACGGTGCCAGTGAACGACACAATGTTCAAGATGCCCGACTTCGATGTCACCGTTACGGCACAGTTCCGTACAGCCTTGCATGTCAGCATCGATACCGTTTCCCACGGACAGGTTTTTGTGACCGATTCGTTGGCTTTGCCGGGACAAACCATTGGCATCATCGTGAAACCGGAAGCAGGATATCAACTCAACGTGTTGAGCGTGGTCAGCGACAAGGATCCTGCCACCACAGCTCCTGTTTCCGACCAGAACCTGTTCCAGATGTTGGATAGCGACGTTACGGTGAAGGCTGAGTTCGTTGAAGCTACCGAATACTATAAAGTGACCGCTGACACCTTGATTGAAGGCGGCCATGTGCTACTGGAGGTGGACAAGGCCACTCGCGGAGAGACGGTTGCCCTTAAGAACGCGCCTGAGCCGGGGTACCAGTTCAAAGAATATGTGATCCATCAGGAAGGAGATACCGCGGTTCATGTGCAGCCGTTGGGTAACTTCTTTACCATGCCGGGGTTTGATGTCGTTGTCGGCGCCGTGTTTGAGAAACAGGAAGGTGAAGAGCAACAACAGCAACAGCAACAGGAGCAGCAGCAGGATCAAGAGGACCATCAGGACCAACAAGAACAACAGGATCAGCAAGATCAACAAAACCAACAGCAACAACAGCAGCAAAGTCCTCAGGATATTTCAAAGGAGGATGCTCAGCGGATGTTGGATGCCCTTGAGAACCAAGAGAAGAAGACCATGGAAAAGGTCAATGAACAGAAGATACGGACCCAACCGAAGAAAAAGACGGACAAGGATTGGTAAAACGGAAAACGGAGAACGGAAAACGGAAAATAGAATGAGAAAGATCTTAATTATAGTATTTGCGCTGGTCGCCGGTTTAGGTTTGCATGCGCAAGAGGCCAAAATCAAAGTCTCGACAAAGCAACAGGTGTCGGTCGGAGAGCAATTCAAGATTGCTTTTGAGGCCAATGCCGATGGAAGAAGTTTTACGCCTCCCGCCTTTGATGGATTCACCATCGTAGGAGGCCCTTTCAACTCCACCAGTTCCAGTGTGCAGATCGTGAACGGCTCCATGAGCCGTACGGTAAGCAACACTTATTCTTACGTGTTGCGCGCCAACAGGGAAGGGACGTTCTCGATCGGTGCTGCTACCATGGTGGTGGATGGCGAGACCATTCAAAGTGAGCCTTTCAGTATTACCGTACTTGCCGATGCCGCAAATGTATCGGACGATGATTCTTCAGGTCCATCGGGATCCGCTCAAGGTTCCACGAGTTCCAATGATTCCAAAGTCAGTGGTCAGGATTTGTTCTTTAGGGTGACTCCATCCAAGCGGTCGATTTATGTGGGTGAACCGGTGGTCTTGACCTATAAGCTCTATACCAAGGTGCCCGTCTCCCAACTTTCTGTCTCCAAGATGCCCTCGTATGGCGGATTTTGGATGAGAGAGGTTGCTGACAACAACGCCTTGCGCCAGTCATCAGAGGTCGTAAACGGCATTGAATACACCACTGCTGAGGTCAAGAAGGTAGTGCTGATTCCACAGCAATCGGGTAAGTTAACCATCGACCCGATGGGCTTGGATTGCATCGCCCAGATTATCACCCAGCGAAACACCCAGCAGCACAGCAATGATCCTTTCGACATCTTTTTCAATGATCCGTTCTTTTCAAGAAGCTATACCAATG
>JAGCPJ010000001.1 GCA_017965765.1 Bacteroidales bacterium | reverse complement strand
TTTGAATACTAATCATCAACGAAACTTTATATCATTTCTGAATATGAAAAAGTTACTTTATCTCATTTGCATTGCCTGCACTATGGCTTTTTATTCCTGCGGTACGACAAAAGCCTATGTCGGTGCCAGACAAGAAAAGGCCTCACTAGCAACTATCAATCAAGGTACTAACAAACTGACCATAAAAAAAAGAAAGACCCAGGAGAGTGCCCTACTTATCCAAGTCGATTCCATTTCTGTGGGAAACTATTTCAAAGGATATCCTAAACATTGCGATATTCTACCTGGAACACATACTGTTGAAATAAGGCATTTCCAACAATGGAACGACAATCAGGCGGGTGCGGCAGCTGTAGGTGGCGTTCTGGGAGGCGCCATCGGTGGTGCCATCGCTGGCAGCATTGCCGAATCGAACAATCCACACAAGCATTATTTGATTACTTTTGATGCAGTGGCGGGTGAAACCTATAACATTATGGCTGTCACCGACCCAGAAACTATGGATGTAGACATCTATGTCACCAAAGCCAACAACGGAGAGCGCGTTGAATCCGTTTTCAAACTGAAAGAGAAAAAAGAATAACCTCTTTCCATACCATGGACATCACCGAAAAACTCGAAACCATCCGTCACCGCTGGGAGGAAATGGGCGAACAACTCGCCGACCCTGCCGTGGCTGCCGACATGAAGCGATTCGTGAAGCTCAACAAGGACTATAAAGACTTGGAGCCTATCGTCATGGCTTTTAAAGAGTATAAGAACTTGAAAGCCAACGTGGAAGAAGCCAAAGAAATCCTTGCCACCGAGAAGGACGAGGAGATGCGTAAGATGGCTCAAGAGGAGTTGGACACCGCCCAAACGCGCATCGAGCAACTGGAGCAGGACATCCGCGTGATGATGATCCCCAAAGACCCACAGGACAGCAAAAATGCCATCATGGAGATCCGTGCAGGTACGGGCGGCGACGAGGCCTGCCTCTTTGCTGGTGACCTGTTCCGCATGTACAGCAAATTCTGCGAAGCCAAAGGCTGGAAGACCGAAGTGACCTCCGTGAGCGAAGGTGCCAGCGGCGGCTACAAGGAAATCGACTTCACCGTGACGGGCAACGGCTGTTATGGCATCCTTAAGTTCGAGTCGGGCGTGCATCGTGTACAACGTGTTCCAAAAACTGAAACACAAGGCCGCATCCACACCTCCGCCGCTTCGGTAGCCGTGTTGCCCGAGGCTGAGGAATTCGACGTAGAGATCAACGAGGGCGAGATCAAATGGGACACCTTCCGCTCCTCAGGCGCAGGCGGACAGAATGTGAACAAAGTGGAATCGGGCGTGCGCCTGCGTTATATGTGGAAGAACCCCAACACAGGAGAGATGCAGGAAATCCTCATCGAGTGCACCGAGACCCGCGACCAACCCAAGAACAGGGAACGCGCCTTGGCCAGATTGCGTACCCGGATCTACGACATGGAATACCAGAAATACATCAGCGACATCTCTGCCAAGCGTAAGACCATGGTCTCCACCGGTGACCGCTCTGCCAAGATCCGCACTTACAACTATCCGCAAGGCCGTGTCACCGACCACCGCGTGGAAGGTCTCACCGTCTATAACCTCACTGCAGTCATGGATGGCGACCTTGAAGAAATCATCAACCGCCTGCAGATGGCCGAGAATGCCGAACGACTGAAAGAAAACATCGAACAATAACATGAACAAACAACAACTCATCCAACACATCCAAGACAAGAAGTCCTTCCTCTGCGTAGGCTTGGACACCGACATCAACAAGATACCGCAACAGCTCTTGGAAACAGAAGACCCTGTCTTCGAATTCAACAAGCAGATCATCGACAAGACGGCCGAATTTGCCGTAGCCTACAAGCCCAACACTGCCTTTTACGAGGTCTATGGCTCCAAAGGCTGGCAGAGTCTGGAGAAGACCGTCCAATACATCAAAGCCAACTACCCTGACATCTTCATCATCGCCGATGCCAAACGAGGCGACATCGGCAACACCTCGACCAACTACGCCAAGGCCTTCTTCAATACCCTGAAGGCCGATGCCCTGACCGTTGCTCCCTATATGGGTAAAGACTCCGTAGAGCCCTTCCTCGGTTTTGAAGACAAATGGGTCATCCTTTTGGCCTTGACGTCCAACAAAGGTTCCCAGGACTTCCAATACCTGAATGTGGGCGAACGCATGCTGCACCAGCAGGTACTGCAAACGGCCACCACGTGGGCCTCATCGGAAAAGATGATGTTCGTGGTAGGCGCCACCCATCCTGAAGAACTGGGCGAGATCCGAAAGATGCTCCCCGACTACTTCTTCCTCGTGCCTGGTGTGGGTGCCCAAGGCGGCGACCTTCAGACTGTTGCCAAGTACGGCTTAAGCAAAGACTGCGGCTTGCTAGTCAACTCATCACGAGGCATCATCTACGCCTCCAACGGCACCGACTTCGCCGATCGGGCGGCCGAAGAAGCACAAAAGCTGCAACGGCAGATGGCGCAATTGCTATAACAAAAAAGGCAGCTCGAGAGCTGCCTTTTTTAATGACTTACCAAACGGGTCAACGGTTCACCGTCACCTTGCGGACAGCCGTCTCACCATTGTTAGATACACGGAGGAAATAGATGCCGTTGTCCAAACCTGAAAGGTCGATCTGTACGCTTGAAGCATCCACCTGTTTGGTAATCAGGCATTGGCCAAGGGTGTTATAGACCTGAACCGAGGTCATCTCTCCCTCCACCGTCAACCTATCGTTGGTTGGGTTGGGATATACTTTCAACGACCTCTCCAATTCTCCGACGCCTTCCACCCATGTATGGAAATGCACCTCATCACCATAGACATACTCTTGATAGACGATAGCGTATGCCTTCACGGAATACATGGTGTTTAACTCCAGGTCATCGACACGTGCAGTAAACGTGCTGCCGTTCAGCTGGGCAACAGCGACCTGCACTTGGGGATCGACCAGCTTCTTGTATTCGAAACCAGCGGCTTCAATGTCGTCTCTCTTCACCGCACCCAGGAAGTTCGCACTATGGTCACCAACAATCTGAGGCTCCAATGTCGTAATCTGGATGGTAGAAGGTCCACCAGGACCAACAATAGAAAACAGATGGCTTGCCTCGCTTCCGAAAGCGCCATCGCCATCCACCAGCAAGTTGTTGCCACTGTCGTAGATCTTGTAATAACCATCGCCATAGTTGCAACAGATGCCGTTTTCTCCCGAGTCGTAAATGGTAAATTTCACGCATTCGTTTGCGGGAACCGTGACATAGTCCATTTGCACCTGCGTAGCGTTGCTTCCCGGAAGGGTATTGTATGGGCCGCCGGATCCCAGCACTTGACCATCGGAATCCGTAATCTCCCAAGTGGTCTGCTGTCCCCATTTATCCTGCATCAACACGATTTTCAAATCCTCGGTGTCGTTTTCGATTTCCACCGTCAACCATTCCAAGCATTCAATGGGGAAATTGGCTTCCCCGGAAAAAGCCGCGCCATTGGCTTGTGTGATTTCCAGATGCATGTTATGGGTTCCGAAAGGAGCTGTAATCGTAAAGTTCATGTCAACCGACTCAAATGGAGCAAGGCTTCCCTCCCACTGCTGGGTCTGGGTCGTCCCTTCAAATTCAGCATTCAAAACGAAGGAGGTCAAGGTGGAAGTGCCGATATTGCTTACGTTGACATTAACGGTCTTGGTCTGGGAACAAGTAACACCACCAAGCAGTGATACGCTGCTAATCGCAGGATAATAAGGATCGTTGGAGCCAATGACCTTTTCCAGTTCACCGGCATTCAGAATTGGACGCGTAGGCGTACCTTGGTATTTTTCCGAAACAAAAGCGAGGAAATGGATATGCTCAATCTTCACTTCCACGCCGTTGGGGCTGCCGATGCTTTCGGGAATCTGATACTCGTACGTCTTGGTGATCAAGGTACCTTGTGTTGTCGGAGCGATCGCCTCACCCCAAATTCCGGGGGTAACGATATCGCGCAGTACATGCTGATGGACATAATCTCCATTCAACCAACCGCTAGGATTGTAATTGCCATAGTCCTGCTGTGCTCCAAGGATACTGTCCTGAAGCATCATCACGGTAAGATAGTTCTCATCCACAGTACTATTGGCCGTGTAATACACCTCAACGGTGAGGGTGGCGATTCTTGTGACAGGATTAACCACGACCCTGCCCCCGACATTGCATTCAGCAGCTTGGTTCAGTTGAACATTGGCCAAACTAGACCACTGACTACGATTCTGTCCCTGTGCGGTCGAACGGTTCACAACGCCCGAGGGGATACCGTCATGAGGGAATGCGTTAGAAATCGTCGGATTGATTTGCGGCAGGTTCAGATTGGGATATGAAGTTGGCGACAGACTTCCATAATGGACATTAACCGACCATACACGACCTGGATGTGCTGCTGCAATTTGGTTAGCATACGCATGGCCATCGGTACAATAGCCACAGTTACGGCCAGTGAATTCCTCAAGGACGACGTTCCTGTTGGAAGGCTGCGTAGAAACATATTGCTGGGCATGCAAGGAAAGACCGAGCACCAGCAAAAGGATTAAGGATAAAAGTTTTCTCATAGGTTTTTTTATTAGTTGTTTCTGTTTCCGTCACAAAAATAAGAATAAAAAAAATGCGCCGCAAGAGGGCGCATTTTTTATTCTCGTAAGACTCGCAATCAGAGGCCTTCAACGATGGTGGTCCAGCCGAACTCATCAGGTTCAGTACCATACTGGATGCCACGGAGTTTGTTGTAAAGCTTCAGACTCCAAGGACCGGGCTTGCCGTCACCAAATTGGTATGACTTGCCGTTTTCAGGGTCATCGATGCGTGAAATCGGGCTGATGACAGCAGCGGTTCCGCAAGCACCAGCTTCCTCAAAGGTAGCCAACTCCTCTTCTGCGATGGGGCGGCGTTCCACCTTCATACCGATGGTCTCGGCCAGCTGCATCAGGCTCTTGTTGGTGATGGAGGGAAGAATCGAAGTGCTCTGAGGCGTGATGTAGGTGTTGTCCTTGATACCGAAGAAGTTGGCTGCGCCAGCCTCGTCGATGTACTTCTTTTCCTTGGCATCGAGATAGAACTCACAAGCATATTGGCCACCATGGCATGCCTCAACGTGCGGACGCAATGAAGCAGCATAGTTACCACCCACCTTATAGGTACCGGTACCCAGCGGAGCAGCACGGTCATACTTGCGTGTGATGACGTAGGGGTTAGCCATGAAACCACCCTTGAAGTAAGGACCCACCGGGGTAGCGAAAACCAGGAACAAATACTCATCGGCAGGCTTCACGCCCACACGGGCGCCCGTGCCGATCAGCAGCGGACGGAGATACAGCGACGCACCCGTCTCGTAAGGCGGGATGAAGTCGGCATTGAGACGGATGACCTTCTCGATGGCTTGCCAAAACTTGTCATCCGGGAATTCGGCCATCATGATACCCTGCGCAGAACGCTGCAAGCGCTTGCAGTTCTCGTCCCAACGGAACACACGCACCTTGCCGTCCTTGCCACGGAAAGCTTTCATGCCTTCGAAGGCTTCCTGACCATAATGCAGGCAGGTAGCGGCCATGTGAATGTTGATGGATGTTTCGGAACTGACTTCCAGTTCACCCCACTGTCCGTTACGATAGTAGCAGCGGACATTGTAATTCGTTGGATAATAACCAAATGTTAGATTTGCCCAATCAATGTTTTGCATGATGTTAAAATTTAGTTGAATAACTGTTTAAAAAATTTCTTTTTGAATCCATACTTGTAAATCACCAGCTCCATCCTACCATGCACCTCTTCCAGTGCATTCCAGATAAAGGCATGGGTGCGCTCGTCATAGGCGGCAGCACAGGGCGTGGAATTGGCCACCTTCTGTCCGTCGATTTCCACATAAGGCTGATCGATCCGGTACGACAGTTTATGCTTGCCATCACTCGACCATACCGTCACCTTTTGCGGGACGCTTGCCGGATAATATACGGAGCTCAACTCCTCACTCACATCCCTGGTCACGCCTCCTTCATACTCCATCATTCTTCCTCCAGAGATGAACCGCAATTTCAAACGACCATCGCCACTCAATGCAAAATAGCGCACATCCGCATTGCGTCTCAAAATCTGGCCGTCAACCACCACCACTTCTCCTTCTTCCTTGTGGTCTTTTTTGTAAGCTTTGTAGGCATAATGTCCGGTGTTGGTAATGAGATAGTCGGAGATGGTATAACCTTCCACCGACCTGATCTTGCCATCGACCCAATAACAATCTTTCCCAGTAGCCATCCAATGCTTGCCGTTGTACGAGAACTTTAGGTTAAAGTTGCTTTCATCATAGACATTGAACAACTCCACCACAGTGTCGTTCACAATCAACACAGTGTATGGCATATAGCGGTCGCGATATAGAAAATAGTATTGTCCATTTTGGTTTTCATAATAGGTGGCCCCTTCTGGGAGGCGATTAAAATGGGCTTTCCTCTCGGGTGTCGCATTTTCCGGAATAGTTCCATCAAACTGCTTCCTTTCGAACCATACAATCGGCATGTTTTGGGAAGCCATACCCTCTTCCTCTTTATTGAACTCGGAATAATAAGTCTTTCCTTGAAGCATGAACACATACCCGTCGTCATTCACGGAAAGCACCGTGTCACAAACCGGATAAGGAATACCGTAGGCATTCACCAGCTCCATGTTGTACCCGATATCATCCGCAGTGGCATCCATATTCTTGAAGACAAAGATGCTTTTATCCAAAGAGGGACCGATCCGATAGGTCCTTATCCTCATATTCCGGTTGCCCAACTGCAAGTTGCCGCAGTTGATCAGATAGTTCTTGTCGTTATATTTGTTTTCCTTGACATAAACAAAAGAAAACATGTTGCCATAATAGGTATCCTTGAAAGTGATGGCTTTGTTGAGCTCCACCTGAAACTCTCCATAGTTGACACGCTCGTTGTTTTGGACCACCTCCAAGACATGGCGAGACAGGTTCTCAGATTGTTGCTGGGCATAAGTCACGCAAAACCAACCCAGTAAAAACATCAATATGATAGATCTTTTCATCGTCGCAAGAATTATTTGTAGCTTGTTTTTCTAAATTCACCAAAGTGGAAACCAATTCCGAGATCGGCATAGAGACGTCCTCCAGCCCCAAACAGGTCACTCCTGTGGAACATGACCGTAATCGGGAAACGCCACACATTGAGTACGACACCAGCCTCGGCTTCAAACTTGGTCTCTTCCAAATTCGAAATCGAGTTGGGGTTGACATTCGCACCAGCGCCGATACAGAAATCAATGATGCTATTCACCGGACAGAACATCAAACCGAGATCCATTTCCACATTGCCTACCTTGGCAGCATCCACTGGCTCAAAATACAAGGCTTTGATGTATGCTCTGGTCAAGCCTTTTCCGATATCGCCAAACATCACACCCATACCATCGAGTGCCGGACGCGCGACGTAGTTCAACGACCACCAGCGGCGGCTGTCGCTCGCACAGTAACCAAGATCCTTGCCTCCATAGTAACGTTTTAGGTAACCACCGATACCGAAGACGAAGGAAGTCTCTCCCTGGCCATCCCATCGGGAAGACCTGAAGCCTAAGGATACCGAGGCGTTCTTGAAGAATCCCATGACACCAGCCTCGTAGTCAAAGGCAAAAGTGGGCAAGCCCGAATCCATCGAGCCATCGAAGATGCCCGCACCCACACCGGCATAGATGCCAGCGTAAGGTATCGGTCGATACACAGGACCTATCAAATAATGGTAACCTCCTGTCACAGTTGAGGTTTCGTTGAAATCTACCACTACAGGATTCGTAGCCATGAAATGCTGGTAGGCGCCGAACTCGTTGGCGCCGACAAAACCAGCCCTCATGCCGAAACTCTTCTTGCCGAAGGTGAGCTGGGCAAAGCGGAGACCTGGCTTGAATACGATGTTCTCCTGCTTCTCGTTGAACAGACAGTCGCGACGTTCAAAGCCCATCTTGATGCTGTGGTGTTGATAGTCAATAGCGAGGTCAAACGGAGTGGTCTTGGCAATGCTGTCGTCAACATACACCACCAGCTCGGAAGGAATACTCGACACGGTGATCACTTCTCCAGCGGCTTCTCCGGCTTTCACGTCACCCAACTCTGAGACAGGCATCTCGAAAGCGGAGACATGGGGTTTTTGGTGCACCACCATGTCGGCGGAACGTTTGCCTGAGGTAACAGTCACCAAACCATGACGGCTGAAAAGCGAATGGTTCTCGGCGACCACCACGACCACACTGTCTTGGATACGCGAGAGCTGGATCCAGTCTTCCGGCGAATCGGCTCTCCATGTGTCCACGCTGCACGACACGCCGAAGCAGGCACTGCTGGGATTGCTTGGAAGCAGCAGCTCCGTAGGTGCCACGCTGAGGATGGTATCCCCTGGCATCTGACGGATCTTCACTGGATAGGTCAAACCGTCCACCAACACATTCATCTCGGTCTCACGGTTGTATGGCGTGGGGTTTTTCTGGGTACTCACCAAAATGGTGTCACGGATGCTCATGGCAGAAACCCATTGGGGCAATTCCGCAACCTGCCAATCCGTGGCGTTGGTGATCACTCGGATGGCCCTCGTCTCTTCGCCACTGGAGAACACCAAACGATCGGGCTCCAAGGAGAATTCCAGGTCTGCCGAACCTTGGATCACATCCAGATACCCCGTCTTGCCGCCCGCGGTGACCGCAATCTTCGCCTCACGGCTGTTCAGCGTGTTGTTATCTTCACAGCTTACGTAGAGCATCTTGCCTTGCA
>JAGCPJ010000049.1 GCA_017965765.1 Bacteroidales bacterium | reverse complement strand
GATCCTCAGGATTGACAAGCACGCCCTCCAGCATGATGGAGCAGGCATTGGCGACCTTGATCTCGTACATCTGTGAAAGGTCGATGGACTTGAGCCCTCCTACCCAGACCGCTCCGTTGTAAGTGGTCTGACCGTTGTTTTTCGATTTGATCACTGGTGAAGCCCCGGCATCGGCAGCCAAGATGGCGGCCTTCAAATCGTCCAACGTGATTTCCACGTTAACAGATACCCAATTCCATCCTGCGACGAGTTCAAGGGTTTGCTCCACAGAGGGTTCCTCCGTCTCCATACTCAGGAGAATGTGGTTCTTCACCGACAACACGTCGTTGGGATTGCCGCCCCAACCGCCGGAAGACCCTGACGACGTAGGTGGTGCAAGCGGATTGAAATTCGTATTGTCATCCCAATAATAGATGGCCTGGCTTACACTGGTATTGAAAACTGAGCAAGCCATGTGAGGCGAGCTGGAATAAGCGCCCGTGTTGTCGTCGGCCACGAGAACCACGTTGGATGCTCCGTCATACTCAAATGGGGTGCTGAAGCTGATAAACGTCCAGGCATTGGCGCTCAGGGTCACTTCTCCACTAAACACCTTATCAGAAGCTTCTACGGCAATCCAGTCGGTCTTACTGGAGAAGGAGTCCTTGTCGGTAGCTTTCAGATAGAAGTCGTAAGTACGTGTCTTTTCCGCACCGGCATTGTAGAAGGCGATGCTCGTAATGGTTCCGGCAGTGCCTATCTCTTCTGCGGTATAGATCTGCTGGGAAAGCGAATACTTGTAATAATTGTAACTGGGCAGATAATTGTTCGTGGCTTCACTCGTGCCGATTTCTATGGCTTGGATGTCACTATTGCAGTTGCAGTCGCAATCAAATTCATACAGGACGCCTGCATCAGGGTTGGTGCCTTGCGCAAGTTGATAGATGACCATATTGCCTTCATAGCTTGCCGTGAAGGAGCATTCACTGTCGTACCTGCCTTTCTTCCAAGTGAGGGTGACATGGGTGCCATTGTTGACTTCCACTTCGTAGGATGCCGTGCTACCTGAAGACATCGTAAGCGTCTGCGAGTCGGTGCCGTCGCTGAATGACACCGTCAGTGCTGCATCGTTCCAACCATCACCGTAGGAGTCGGCAAGGGTGAAATAGAGCATACAGACGTCCCCGATAGCAGTAACGACAATGGTTCGGTTCCAGGACTCCTCGCCACTCGTCATCTCAACGTGGATCTGGAACTGGGTGTTGTTCGGTGTCTCTTCGGCGATGACAAAGCTGAAGACATCCTCAATGGCGACGCTTTCTCCAGCTTCCAACACATCCAACTCGGTGGGGCTATTGAAGAGGGTCATCCTTTCATCCTCACAGGAAAGGGTTACCGAAACGCGGTCCATCGTAGGATCCACACCCAGGTTCTTCACATTCAAGTTTAATGAAGTTTCTTGATTGACAAGAGCGGCATCAGGGGTGTAGCTTTCTACGACCAAATAGGGACCTTCTTCAGGAACAGGATTGTTTTCCTCAAAGATGGCGGAAAACGACCTATTGCCAGTAATGGTGAAGCTATACGTGGCCTCTGTAGAAACCACAGCGCCGTTCTCAATCCAATTCACGAACAGGTAATTCTCGTTGGCTGTTGCCCTCAAGGTGACCGTGGAGCCATGGCTATAGGTGCCTGCGCCGGTGATGCTACCACCAGCTGTCGGATTGGCGGTTGCCGTTACCGTATAGGTATTCAGCGAGAAGTTAGCGACGTAAGAGGCATTGCCATTCACGGTGAAGCTATAGGTGGCATTGGTGCTGACCTGCTGTCCGTTGCGGGTCCAGTTGGTGAAGGTGTAGCCGGCATTGGGGGTGGCTATGAGGGTACAGGTAGCGCCTCTGCTATAGGTCCCAGCGCCGCTCACGGTACCGCCTGCTGTCGGATTTGCCGATGCTGAGATGGTGTAGCTATTCCCTGGGCCAGGAGGGGTTCCTCCTCCCCCGCCACTGGTATATTGGCTGAGTGAGACATTCGATCCGCCACTGGTCTCGGCATCGAGGTAGCATTTGCCGTTTAAGATACTGGTACCTCCACTCACCGTAACGTTGCTCCTGACCGTGGGCGAGGACGATGACGGGGTTGATACTACCAAGGGACTTCCGCCACTAGTGGGCGTCCAAAAGGCGATGACCGTGTTGTCATAGATCAAGGAATACCAGGTATTGGCACTCCAAGAAGAGGATTGATAGCATGTCTGTGAAAGGTCGCTGCCCCGTTCCAGTCCGCCGATGGTGATGAGGACACCGCCACTGAAATAGAATTTCTTGTTTTCTTCGGAATTCGCATCAATAGCCACTTCAGGAGAGGATGCACCAACCGCATAGACGAGTCCACCTTGAATAAACATGTCGCCATTGGCATCCATGCCGTCGTTATTGGAACTGCGGGCATAGACGTAACCGTTCGTGATGGTCATGTCTTGCGCCGAGTTGATGGCATCGTCATGGGCATCCACCGTGACCTGGCCACCGGTGACGTTGAGGTAATTCTTGCTCTCGATGCCTTCGGCGTTGTTGCCTGAGGTGGTAACGGTGACGGTACCTCCGCTGATTTCAAGGCCGCCAGCGTAGGACGTGGAATTGCCCGAGGTGGTCTTGGTGCCTGCTTTAATGCCTTTCGCCGAGCAATAGTAGCTATCGTTCACTTGTTCGGTGTTATAGGTGTAGTTCAGGTTCTCTGTGGTACCATTGTTATAGTACAGACCGCCAGAAGTCTCCACGGTAATATCGCCACCGCTGATGGTCATCACGTTGTCGCATTTCATGCCTTTGCCACCTGAGCCAGTGGCGATGACCGTGATTGTTCCGCCGCTGATGTTGATGTTGCCGTCGGCACTGATGCCGCTGGACGCTTTGGCTTCCAAGTCTGTCGTATCCCAGACACCGTTACCTGACATGGTGATGTTGAGGACAGGGGTGTCGGTGATATAGATGTCGCCCACGCTGTTCAAGCCCTTGGTGGCATTGGCTGCACAGTGGATGGTGATGGTACCGCCGCTGATATACATGTTGCCGGAGTCTTCGTCCTCATGATTGGTAGTGATGCCCGTGGAGGTGGTGCCGTCCAGA
This sequence comes from Bacteroidales bacterium, assembly GCA_017965765.1. Classification (GTDB taxonomy): domain Bacteria; phylum Bacteroidota; class Bacteroidia; order Bacteroidales; family F082; genus Limimorpha. The sequence continues at coordinate 6,249 of JAGCPJ010000049.1, read as the reverse complement.
TCGCATTGGATGCCGTCGTCACTGGTACCGTTGATATTGACGGTACCACTTTCCATCAGGAAATACTGGTTGCACGAGATGCCATCGCCTACGGCAGCGTTAATGTTGATGGTGGCATTCTTGATGGTAATGTACTCCCCTGCCTTGATGCCATGCTTGGTATTGCCCACGATGTTGAGTGTGCCTTGCTGCTTGAACTCGGCATGGCCTTTAATGTAGAGGCATCCTTTCTGTTCCCCGTTTGCCGCATCGGTGAGGGTGTTGGTGGTACCCGTCATGACTTTCACATTGATGCGTTTGCCATTTTGGATATGCACGGCAGCACCGCTATATACCGGGGTGGTATTGGTCAAGGTAAGACCGTTAAGCTCAATGGTGGCCTTGTAGCTACCCGTCATGTAGAACTCGCCGTCGTTTGAAGTTCCGCTTAGGGTATAGGTGATTTCCTCAGCCACCTCACTACTTTGTTCTATGGATACGTGTGCGCCGCTCTGCGTTACGGTCAAATACTGCGACACATTTTCATCAACGGTCACCGTGGCAGTATTTCCATTGTAGTTGACGGTGACGGAGTTGTCCGCCCAGATCGGAAGACTGGCCGCGACAAGCATTAAAAACAATAAAAAACGTTTCATTTTTGGATAATTAAAGAACTTGCAAAAATACCACCTATGGATGGCAGATAACCGCACCAAATGACGCATCTACATGGCAAAAGGTCGGAAAAACCATTATATTTCCAAGAAAAAGGGTATATTTGCAGACAAGAAGTCGGAATTACCATGAGCACAAGCCATCCAACGTCCAATAAAACGCATCCCTTGGTAGCATTCCATGAGGAAATTGAGAAACGTGGTGTCCTTATGATTGAGGACGTGAAAGAGATTCCTTCCAATGACATCCCTGACTTGCCTTTCGTGTCGCCACACCTCGTCATCGGGCTTTGTCACCAAGGCTATTCCATTGGCGAATACGACACGAAACCGATAAGGTTCGGGGCCCACGATTTTTCCGTAGTCTATCCCAACCATCCCATCATGGCAAGGGAGACCTCGGAGGATTATCGTTCCACCCTCATCATCATCTCTTCCAGTTTTCATAACGAGTTACGGCCACGGCTCATCTACGGCGGCAGTCTTTTGTTTCACAGCCTGCCACGCTTTCATCTTAGTGAGGAACATTATCATTGCGTCTCTGACACCCTAAAGTTGTTGAAATCGGTTATCAACCTAGATTCTCCTTCACGCAAAGGGCTGACCATCGGCATCTTGGACATCCTGACGAAACTGATCGATATCTTCCGACAGACGGATGACGATGCCGCTCCCCATCAGCCAGCTACGGAAGCCGTTGGCGGAAGCCTTCTGTTCAAGCGGTTTTACGATTTGCTGGCGTTGCATCACAAAGAGAGCCGCGAAGTACAGTATTATGCCCGTTTGCTCTGTCTTTCCCCGAAATACTTCGGTAGCCTCATCAAGAAAGAGATGGGAATCAGTGCTGGGCAATGTATCGCCAATTACATCGCCATCCAAGCCAAGACCCTGTTACATTACCGTCCTGACCTTAGCATCCAGCAAATCAGCCAACACTTGGGTTTCGATGATTCCACCTCCTTTTCCAGGTATTTCACGTCCGCTGCCGGAATCTCGCCAAAGAAATACAGGGAGCAGCAACACATATAATAGCAGAAAAATGCTATCTTTGTCCATTCAAATCTATAGACAATGAAAACTGCATACTTCTCCGCCGGCTGCTTTTGGGGTGTGGAATACTACTTCAAACGGCTCAAAGGCGTCATCAAGACTACTGTGGGATTCATGGGCGGCACCCTTGAAAATCCCAGCTACAAACAAGTGAAAACGGGCACTACCGGGCATCTGGAGACCATCGCTGTGGAATATGACCCTGACGTCGTCTCGTACGAAGCTTTGATAAAGTATTTCTTCGAGATCCACGACTTCGAGCAGGTGGACGGTCAAGGTATCGACATCGGATCACAGTACCTTTCCGCCATCTGGTTCAACGATACCGCTGAACGTGACAGCGCCCTCAAGGTATTCGGTGAACTGACGCAGATGGGCTATCATCCTGCCACTCAAATCCGTGAAGCTACAACCTTCTACCCTGCCGAGGATTACCACCAAGACTATCTCGACCAGCGCCAGGAAACGCCGGAATGTCACGTTTACAGACCAATCTTCAAGAAACAATAATTCGCCATGAAAAGGCTTCTCGTCATATTGCTCTTTTTCGTTGCCATCCACACCCAAGCGCAAGTGAGGATTGGAGAACGAGAAGCCTATACCACGGCGACAAACTTTCTCACTCAGCAAGGACATTGTCGGAATTTTGCCCTGATGGATGAAATCAAGAGCACGCGCGACGGTCAAACCAACCTTTTCGTATTTACCTTCGAACCACAAGGATACGTCGTCGTTTCTGCCCTCAATGAGGTGCTGGCCTATTCCTTTACTTCTTCCCTTTCCAAAGAAACTCTCCCCGACCCCGTCGCCTATTGGCTTGAGCTTTACAACAGTCAGACAGACTATCTTCTCGAGCATCCAGAACAGACCAGAAACCCAAAGAAAAACCAAACTTCGGTTGAGCCGTTACTGACCTCCGCCTGGGGTCAGGGATGTTATTACAATGAAAGCTGTCCCTCCGACAATGCTGGTCCCTGCCAACACGTTACAGCAGGTTGCGTCGCCATCGCCATGGCTCAAATCATGTACTACCACAAGTATCCCATGAAAGGCCACGGATCCACGACATACAACCATTCACCCTACGGCACGTTGTCCGCCATCTTCGAGAGCACCACCTATCAATGGGATGAAATGGCCGATATTCTTAACGGAAGCAACACTGCCGTTGCCCAATTGATCTACCATTGCGGCGTCAGTGTAAAGATGCAATACAGTCCCATTAACAGCAGGGCCAGTGTCACAAATGCTCTCGAAGCTTTTCGACATTATTTTGCATTCCCTACCGCTACACTCTCTAATCGGGACAATTGCAGTGATGAGGATTGGCTTGCCAAGATAAGGCATGACCTTGACAACCGGCATCCCGTGTTCTACAAAGGCCGATCAAATTCAGGTACACACGCCTTTATATGCGACGGTTATGACGAAAATGGGCTGTTTCATTTCAACTTCGGTTGGAATGGTAATGGTGACGGCTTTTTCACGCTTGACGACCCTTCGGGATTCTCTAACTTACAATCCATCATCTACGATCTCTTTCCTATTGATGACATTAGCATCAACAGCGATGAGCACGGCATCATCCATGTCAGTCCCGACGGCATCGGCGACGGATCGTCATGGGAACAAGCCACCAACAATTTGCGTTGGGCGGTTTGCAAGGCGTATTCTGGAGATTATTCCATTTGGGTCAAGGAAGGATGTTATTTTGGGAATCCCGATGACGACTATGCTTTCCTATTATTTAGTTCCTGCAGCCTTTACGGCGGTTTCAAAGGCGACGAGGCGTTTGACTACGACCTGTCACAGAGGGATTTCGAGGTTCATCCTACCATTTTGGACGGCAACCACTTGCAAGGCGTGATCAAAGTATACCACAGCGATTCCATTCTCATCGACGGTTTCACCATCCAAAACGGCAACGGTTTGGAAAGCGGCGGTATCCTTCTGGCATTTCAGACGCAAGTCAGGAATTGCAAGTTCCTCAACAACTACTCCAAATCAAATGGAGGAGCTATTTCCATGGAATATCCAAACAGTTCTGCAAGTATCATCATTGAAGATTGCCAATTTATCGGCAATGAAGCAAAGTCATACGGTGGAGCTGTTTTAGATTATGGCAACACGCTTTTCCAGCACTGTCTGTTTCAAGACAATCTAGCGCACAAAGACGGGGGCGGCGTCATTTGCATTAACTATGGCACCCAAAGCAGATACATCAACTGCATCTTTAGGAACAACACGGCACAAAATGGAGGTGGTATCGCCAATTCCAAAAGACAAGGTCCCAGACTATGGAATTGCCTTATCAACAACAACACAGCTGAGACAGGAGGTGGCTGCTATTTTACGGAAGAGACCAAGATTTTCAATTGCACCGTCGTGAAAAACGAAGGGACAGCAGCCTATGGAGGCATTTATACTGATAGCCCGGCCATCATCAAAAACTGCATCGTTTGGGGCAACACTAGTCCAGAAGAAAACACTCAAATCGGCCCATCAGAGACCTATTGGCATTGCGCTGTCGAAGACAATACGTTGGAAACAGACCAAAACATCACTCTTGCGTCTGAAAACGACGGTCCATTACCCAAGCTTTACGTAAGATTCCAAGACTCAGAGGTAACCGCAGGCAGTTCCTGCCACGGCGGTGACTGGCGATTACGACCCAACAGTCCCTGCATCGACAGAGGAACTTTCATTACCGACCAACCCGAAACCGACCTCTTTGGCAATCCTCGTCTCCTGCACAATCAAATTGACTTAGGAGTCTATGAATCCGATGTAGTTACTCATGTCACCGAAGCCTACTTATGTGATCATGACCCCTATTACTATCAAGACTCACTTCTCTCAGAATTAGGTACTTACACTTTTTTGTACCCAAACACCCCCTACGATAGTCTCATCATCATACAGATGCAAGAGCCGCCTTTGCCGGTTCTCCTTTCGGAAGCGATATGCTCAAATGAAACATACGATTTCTTCGGCACACCAATAGATTCGGCGGGGAGTTATCAAGCCATCGTCGATTGCGTTACTTACCTACTTGACCTTACCGTCAATGAAGGGTCAACACACAACTTGGAGGAAGAAATCTGTGAAGGCGAAACCTACATTTTTCTCGGCGCTAATCTCACCCATGGAGGCCATTTCTCCCACACCATAGGCTGCAACACATACAATCTTGATCTGACCGTGAAATCTAGCCCGAGACTCCGATGTAGCAGAGATACCATAGTGGAATATGGCCATCCCATTCAACTCACCGCTTGGGGTGCGGACACTTATCTGTGGTCAACAGGTGAAACCACGAGATGCATTACCATCTATCCTATTTCAGATAAAACCTATACTGTCAAAGGATTCTCCAGTGAAGGATGCAGCCAAACTGCCGAGATCACCGTAAAGGTTACCTACGATGCCATTGATGCCATCCTTTTCCCTAATCCTGCCAAGGAGAAGATCACCATCGACAAGCCTCTCATCGATGAAGTGGAAGTGTTTAACCTGTTTGGAGAACGAGTGGACCACATCTTTGCTCACAAAAAAAAGGTAGAATTGGATGTAAGCCATTACGATAGCGGCATCTATATTGTCCACGTGAGATGCATTAGCAACCATTCCTACCAGAAACTCATCATACAACACTAATCGATAAGTTTTTCGGGTTGAATTGTTTTCCCATGCTTTTTTTTCCTAACTTTGCCCATCTATCATTCAAACATCAAAATCATGGCTAAAAACATCCAAGAAATCAGAGAAGCATTGGCCTCCTACGGCATCAGCAATGTTCAAGACATTTACTATAACCCTTCCTATGAACAACTGTTCAAGGATGAGATGTATCCCGAACTCACCGGCTTTGACAAAGGCGTGTTGACTGAGCTTGACGCCGTCAACGTGATGACGGGCATCTATACGGGCCGCTCGCCCAAGGACAAATACATCGTGATGGACGCCAAGTCAAAGGACACCGTGTGGTGGACCACTGACGGCTACAAGAACGACAACCATCCGATGAGCGAGGAGGTCTGGGGACAAGTCAAAGACCTTGCCAAGAAACAACTCAGCGGCAAGAACCTCTATGTGGTGGATGCATTCTGCGGTGCCAACAAAGACACCCGCATGGCCGTCCGCTTCATCATGGAAGTGGCATGGCAAGCCCATTTCGTGCTCAACATGTTCATCAAGCCCACGGCTGAGGAACTCGCCGACTTCAAGCCCAACTTCACCGTCTATACCGCCTCCAAGGCCAAAGTCGATAACTACAAGGAGCTTGGTTTGAACAGCGACACCTGTGTAGCCTTCAACGTCAGCTCCCGTGAGCAAGTCATCCTGAACACCTGGTACGGCGGTGAGATGAAGAAAGGCATGTTCTCCATGATGAACTACTACCTGCCGCTGCAAGGCATCGCCGCCATGCACTGCTCCGCCAACACCGACATGAAGGGCGAGAACACCGCTATCTTCTTCGGCTTGAGCGGCACTGGCAAGACCACCCTTTCAACCGACCCGAAGCGTCTGCTCATCGGTGACGACG
>JAGCPJ010000048.1 GCA_017965765.1 Bacteroidales bacterium | reverse complement strand
TTTTATCTTTTATCTTTTATCTTTTATCTCTTCTGAAGCTATAGCACGCATCTCTCAAACGTTTTTTGATCGGAAGGATAATCGAGGCATTGGCTTCGATGTCATGGAGACGTATGCAGTCATTGTCGTTTTTTAAGGTGAACTTTTGGGCGGCCAAGTCAATAAGTCCGTAGTTGGCAGCAATGTCGAATTTGAAAAGCAGTGCGGTGCCTCCCATGGGAATCTTTGTCAGGAGACCAAGTCCGACCAGGCCACTGGCGTTGGGACTTAGATTGACAGTGTTGGTTTCAACCATAGTATTGGAGCCGTAGGTCGTGGTAGTCGTTGATTCTGTTGTTTTCTCCAAGGGATAGTCAACCTGAGCGCCAAGAAATAGGAAAGGAATGAGCATGTCGTCTTTGAAGGTGCCTTTGAAGTAGTAGGCAACTGGAATGCGAGCAGTGATGGTGTGGAAAGCCAAAGCGAAATCTCTATGGAAGGAACCTGTAGTGTTCAGGTTGACCTGGTAAGGTGAATCATAGTACATCTCTGTACCTTTTTTGGAAAACAAACCTTCCAACGCGATGGAAAGACTGCCGAAATAGCGTTCGATCACCAAACCTGCGGCATAGCCAAAGTAGCCGTCGTATGTCACACTCTGCAGATCATAACTGGGCATCACGCTCCATGGGCACCCGCCTTTTAGGCCTATGGCGTATTTGCTCAAAGCGAAGTTGCTTGATCGGCCTTGCGATTTCAAGGGTTTGCGGAATTGTCCCTGAGCGTAACCTTCCAGTAACGATGCCAACAACAGGATCACTATGAGGAATTTCTTAACCATGTTGCTTTGCTATTCGTTGATTGAATGGTCCCAGTCGCTTGCTGGAGCTAAGGGATTATGTTGTTGCATGATAAAAATAGAGCCTTTGGCATAGGCTTGCATGGGTGGATACTCGTAGTCCAGGATTTTCTTCCCGATGCGATAATCTTTAACACCGAGGAATTGGTTGTTGTGGTCATAAACCAAGGTCCCTGAGATGATGATGGCGTTGGTGGGATTCCCTGATCCTTCATCCGTTACCTGCTCAATGTAGTAGGCCGTGAAACTGTTGTCATGTCCGATCACATAAACGATGTCGTTTTCTCTGGTGTAGATGTTGGCATTGGGGTCTTTCGTCTGGAACCTGTGCTTCGTGTAACTACTCGTGTTGTCAGTGAAGAAATGGTGGTAATTGGTGGAGCCATCATACCCAGAATTGCCAGTATGTTCTATAATATTGCCATTGTTGTCGATCAATTTCTTGTAATAGAGGATATCTAAGCCTTGCAACTCGAAACTGATCCCGTCAAGTGAGGGTGGAACAGGACCGAAATGAATGTGGTCTTCACCAAAGGCGTCAAGAAGGTCGTAATCAATAGGATCAAACACCTCGCCGATGGGTTCGTTCTCAATGGGTTCCGTGAAATTGAATTCCACACCGCTTTTCTCACATGCGGATAGTAACATGGACAGGATGATGAAAACCCAAAAACGGCTGATCCTTTTCATTGGCTTATTGTTGCTTTATTTCATGATAATCACCTTCTTGGTAAGAACACCTTCTTTGCTGGCGATAGAGAAGAAGTAAACGCCGTTCGGTAAATCAATGGTATGTGTAAATGTCTGTGTTTCAACGTTATTATGAAGATAGAAGCTATCCACTAGTGTTCCTGTGATGTCATAAGCCTTCACTTGGATGTCGCCGACCATATTTCCAAATGAGAAGGTCATGCTGCCATCATTGGGATTGGGATAGATGTCGGCTTGAAGTTTGGTCGGGGTCTCTTGTGTCCCGTAAGAGCTACAAGCAATCATCTTGTAGTCGGTGTGTTCCCCACAAGGTCCAGAGGTGTGTGCTATTAGTTTCACCTTCTCTAGTTCATAGGTGTAGATGAATAGCCTGCATGAGTCATTGTTCGCTCCAAACGGGAATAGATCCCAAAGGGCGAAGTCGGTATCATCGGCTTTTTTCAAGCTCCAGGTGGTTTCATGTGTGGACCTCGGGTCGGTTTCAATCCAGTAATCCTCAACGGTGTACTGGAATTCTGAGCCGCCAATGACCCAGCCATTTCCTTCCACGCTGGGGAAGGAGGGAGTGTAATCAAGATGTAGGTTAAGGGTCACGATGGAATCGCAGCCTTGGTACGTCTCAATCGTTTTCGTATAGCTGCCACTTTCAGTAAAGGTGTAGGTTTCACCATTCCATCCGAATTGCCAGTCATAGCTGTCGCATTGTAGGTTTTCATTGATTTCACTAGTGGAGTGCATGTTGACGGTCACTGTGACGGGAATGTCAAGGGAGGTCTGTCCGTCTCCGACATGGCACCAATATTGGGTGGTCTGTGTGGGCGTCGCTATCGGGTTTTCGATGGAAGGGTCGCTGAGTCCCTGGGTGGGAGTCCAAGAGTAGCTGAAATTGCCTGTACCTCCGCCTGCAATCAGTTCGAGTTGTGTGCTCTCGCCTTGGCAGATGGTGTTGGGTGAGGCGCTGGCTGAAGCAATCATGGCTTCGCCTTGGATATAAATGGCGATTTCGTCACTGTCAACGCATTGCCCTTGAGGGTTGGTGACGGTCAACGTGAAATGTTGCTCAGTGACGAGAGGGACGGTCTGTGTGTCCTGTGAATCAGGGTTGGTCACCATGTTGGCAGGTTCCCAATGGTATTGGTATCCGTTACTACCAGTTCCTCCTGAGCCTTGAAGTTGTGCCCTGTCGCCGTATGGGATGGTCTGATCACGGCCGGCATCGGCGACGGGGAGGGCATTGACGGTGACATTTTGCATTCTTGTGTGCGTGCAGGCGCCATGTCCGCAAGCCACTGTAAGTGAAACATTGTGGATGCCCGCCGTGGCAAATAGGTGGGTGGGGTTCTGTTCTGTAGAAGTCTCCCCATCACCGAAATCCCAAAGATAACTGGTAATCTCCATGTTGGCAGGAGTGGTGGTTGCGGTAGATTGGAACTGTGTGAGTTCGCCTTGGCATACCGTTGTGGAAGTAAAACTAGCGGTAGGCTGTGGGTAGATGACCACTTGGGTGCCAATGGGGTCACTGGTCTGGGCTCCGACGGTGATGAAACAGCTGTAGGTTCCAGCCATCTCCATGGTACAGTTGGTGATCGTGGGGTTTTGTTGGTGCGAATCGAAGCCGTTGGGTCCCGTCCAATGGTAAGAAGCCCCAGATTGCCCGTTGGCTGTCAGATGGATGTCGTCTCCAAAACAGTAAGGTCCATCATTGTTGACCAGGGGCGGCATGATGCCACAGTCAGTAGTGCCAGCGCCATTGGTTTTGCTGAAATGGATGTCGCATACTTGGTTGGAATAGTTTGTGATCACCAAGATGTAATACTCTCCCGTTTGGGCTCCATTGGGAATCGTACAGGTTTCCGTGGGGTTGCCGCTGTAACTGCAGGAGACCACCTTGTTTTCCGTGAGTCCGTTGGGGCATGGGGTTTCAGGATCGTCAAAGGGGCCCCAGCAACAAAAGTCAATGTCAACACCAGGTGTGCTATACATATAGATGTTGATATTGCCGGGGGTTCCTATCCTCATGAAATACCATGCGGGATTGGGTGTGGTGTGAAGACAGTCGTAGTCAGGGCCCCCTTCACCATAGCCGGCATTGACGCCTGCAGGGAACTCATACATGCCGTTGTCGGTGCAGAAAGGATCCGCAGTAGCGCAATGGTTATTCTGCCTTGATTGGATATAAACGTCCATCATGAGCGACATGGTGATCTCGTTGGGAAGAAGGGCTTTGAAAGCCATGGCTGTCGCTGCGGCCTGCTCCTTGTCCATCGAGGAAAACAACAAGGAATTATCCTGCCTGAAATCAGCAAACGTTTGCCTAAGGTCCATGCCTTCAAATGCGGGATCGGCACTGATGATGAAGACACCATCATTTTCGCCTCTCATTACATTGAAACGACCATCATTGAGGAGTTGGTGCATGAAAAAAACACGCTCGTCGAAGTTATGGATCGTAGTGATGCTGAAATCTATCGTTGTTGGGTTTTGTGCGGACGGAAGGACTTGCCCGAAATGCCTCAACGGCATCGTCAGGAGCAATGCAGCAATTCCAATGGTTCTCAGTAGTTTGTTCATGCGTATGAAACTAATCTGGTTTAAACTAGCAAAGATACATTTTTTTTTGAAATCGCCGGCTTTTTATTGTTTATTAACAATAAATTAGGGCGGAGCCATCGGCCCCGCCCTAAACTTTCCGTTTTCCGTTATCCGTTTACACAATTCCCGTGAATCCCATAAAGGCCAAAGCCAGGATTCCAGCGGTGATCAAGGCGATGGGAGTGCCTTTCATGCCCTTCGGGGGTTCCATCAAATCGATGTGTTCACGCACACCAGCGAAGATAATCAACGCCAAGGCAAAACCGATGGCGATGCCGACAGCATAAACGATGGACTCACCCAAGCTGAGCATGTGTGCCACACCACCGTAGTTGAATTCCTTGGTGACTACGGTCAGCGAGACGCCCAAGACAGCGCAGTTGGTGGTGATCAAAGGCAAGAACACACCCAAGGCGGTGTAAAGCGACGGACTGATCTTCTTCAGGATGATCTCCACCATCTGTACCAAGGCGGCGATGATCAGGATGAAGGCAATGGTCTGCATGAACTTGTCCAACCCCAACGGGATCAGGATATACTGGTTCACCAGCCATGTGACGAGGGTGGCGAGGGTCAACACGAAGATGACAGCAGCACCCATACCCAATGCAGTGGAGGTCTTCTTTGAAGTGCCCAAGAAAGGACAGATGCCCAGGAACTGGGAGAAGATCACGTTGTTGACCAAGATGGTCGATAAGATGATGATAAGGTATTTCATGGCTTAGTGACTTTCTTTTTTGAATTGATTGACGATTGCAATGACGAAGCCGAGGCAGATGAAAGCGCCAGGAGGCAGGATGAACACCAGGATGTTGGCGGTCTCCGGCAGGATGCCGAAGCCGAAGATGGAGCCGCTGCCCAAGAACTCACGGATGCAGCCGAGGATGGTCAAGGCGAAGGTGAAACCCAAGCCCATGCCAGCACCATCGAGGATGGAGGGCCACACGGGGTTTTTCGAGGCGAAGGCCTCAGCGCGACCTAACACGATGCAGTTTACCACGATCAACGGGATGAAGAGGCCAAGGGTCTCGTAAATGTCGGGAACATAGGCCTGCATCACCAGCTGTACAATGGTCACGAAGGAGGCAATGACAACGATGAAGCAAGGGATACGTACCTTGTCGGGGATAAAGCTCTTCAGCAGTGAGATCACCAGGTTCGACATGATAAGGACGAAGGTGGTGGCCAAACCCATCGACATGCCGTTGATGGCACTGGTGGTGGTGGCCAAGGTCGGGCAGCAGCCTAACAGCAGGACCAGGATGGGGTTCTCCTTGATGAACCCCTTGGTAAAGGTTTGCAGATTGTTACTCATTGTGCATTTCCTCCTTTCATGAATTTTGCCTTGTTAGCCTCAAAGCCGTCACAGGCCAGTCTCACGGCTCCCGTGAAAGCACGCGAGCTAATGGTTGCTGCGGTGATGGCGTCAACATCGCCACCATCTTTCGAGACGGTCAGGTTATACGAGGCGGGATTCTTCCCGTTGAATTGGTCTTTGAATTTGGGATTCACCATGTTGGCACCCAATCCAGGGGTCTCGCTCTGCTGAAGCACCGAAACAGCATTGATGGTGCCGTCAGCTAAAATGCCGACCATAAGCTCGATTCGGCCATTGAAACCAGCATTGGAATAAGTCTTGACCGCAGCGCCAAGGAAGTTGTCTTGGGCATCGTAAGCCAAGTTGTAGAATAGGTCGCCAATGGTGATGGTGTCTAACTTGGAGTTCTCATCCGTGCCAAGCACATCCGCGATGGCTTGGGCGTTTTTCTTCGCATCGACTTCAGCGATGGTGTCTTTCGTCACGCCATAGACTAAGCCAAGCAAACCTCCAGAAATCGCTGTGATGACGAAGAGGGCGATGAGCATGTTGATCAATGTAGATTCTTTTTTCTTTGCCATGGCGATTACTTTTTAGAAGGTTTGACAACACCGAAAACTTGAGGCTTGAAGGCCTTGTTGATGAGCGGCGTGAAGGCGTTCATGATCAGGATGGCGAAGGACACGCCTTCGGGGTAGGCGCCCCAGAGACGGATCACCACGGTGATCAAGCCGATACCGAAACCGAACAGGATCTTGCCTCGTACAGTCATGGGCGAGGTCACCATGTCCGTGGCCATGAAGAAGGCACCCAGGATGAGACCGCCATAGACCAGATGGTACCACGGAGCGATGTACATCTCGGGGTTGACGAGGTAGCAGATGCCTGTGAACACGAACACGGTGAGCAGGATGCTCAGCGGTGTCCAGAGGTCGATGACCTTGCGGGCGATCAGGTAAATCGCACCGATCAGCAAGGCGATGGCGCAGACTTCACCGAAGGCACCGCCACGGTTGCCCAACACCATGTCAACAAACTGCATGTGGTCGAGTGACGAAGCTCCGGACTCCTTCAGGAGGCCGAGCGGGGTGGGTCCGGTGACAGCGTCGGTGAAAAAGCCAGCCTTGAAAATCGGAGCCGCTTGAGGCCAAGTGGTCATGGCCGTAGGGAACGACACAAGCATGAACACACGGCCGACCAATGCGGGGTTGAAGGGGTTCTTGCCTAAGCCGCCAAAAGCCATCTTGCCGATGCCGATGGCGACGACACTGCCGACGATGGCCATCCATATCGGCAAGTTGGCGGGAACGTTGAAAGCCAACAGCAAACCTGTCAGGGCAGCAGATCCGTCATTGATGGTCAAGGGTCCCTTGATGAGAAACTTCTGGATGAGCCATTCGGTCAGCATACAGGTAATCACCGTGACGATGGTCAGCCGCAACGCATACCAGCCGAAATAATAAATAGCCACAAGCAAGGCGGGAACCAAGGCAAGGATGACCCGATACATGATCTTCCTCGTGTTCTCCGTCGAATGCACGTGTGGCGAGCCGGAAATTGTATAATTTGCCATTTTCTGTAATGATTAAATTCTTACTTCTTTCTTCTTACTTCTGACTTCTTGCCCTAATGATCGCTCCCGTCTTGGCTTTGCCGTAACGGATGTAGTCGAGCAGCGGGATGTTGGCCGGGCAGGTGAACTCGCAGGAACCACATTCGATGCAATCCATGATGTGGTTCTTCTCTGTCTCTTCGAAGTTGTTCTGCTTGGCCACCTTGTGGAGCAGGAAGGGCTGCAGTCCCATGGGGCAGGCGTGGGCGCAACGGCCGCAACGGATGCAGTTGGTCTGACGACGGTCCTGGGCCTCCTTGATGGTCATCAGAAGGATGCCGGAAGTGCCTTTGATGCAGGGGAAGTTGGTGACTGACACCGACTTGCCCATCATGGGGCCACCGTTGATGACATCCGTGATGCCTTCGGGGAGACCGCCAACGGCTTCGATGAGCAGGTCGGCGGGTGTTCCGAAACGCACGCGGAAGTTCGACGGATGCTTCACGGACTTGCCCGTGACCGTGACGATGCGCTCGATCAAGGGCTTGTTCTTCTGCACTGCCTCATAGATGGCGTAAGTAGAGGCCACGTTGACCACCACGCAACCTGTCTCGATAGGCAGCTTGCCAGAGGGGACCTCGCGGTCGGTGATGGCCTTGATGATCTGCTTCTCACCGCCTTGAGGGTATTTGGTCTTCAACGGCTGCACCTCGATGCCTTTGTAAAGGTCGGGGTGTTCCTGAATGGTCTTGTCAAGCAACTCGATGGCTTTCATCTTGTTGCATTCAATACCGATGATGCCTTTGTCAGCGCCGACACCCTTCATCACGATCTTCACACCGATGAGGAACTCCTGGGTCTTCTCCAGAAGCAGACGGTAGTCGCAGGTGAGGTAGGGCTCGCATTCAGCCGCGTTGATGATGACATATTCGGCTTTCTTGCCTTCAGGGATCATCATTTTGACGTGGGTGGGGAAGGTAGCGCCGCCCATGCCGACGATGCCGCATTCCTTCACTTTGTCAATGATCTGCTTGGCATCCAACTTGATGTCGGTGAGCAGCTCATCCGTGTTGATGACGCCTTCGACCCATTCATCGTTCTCCTCGCGGTCGATGAAGACTGCCGGTTTGTAGTAGCCGGTGTGGTCCATGACCACATCCACTTTGGCGACGGTGCCAGTGGCAGGGGAGTGGACGTTGGCGGAGATGAAGCCTTTGGCTGTACCGATGAGTTGACCGGTCAACACGCGGTCGCCTTTATTGACAATGCATTCAGCCGGTGCGCCAAGGCATTGTCCCAATGGGACGATGATCTGCTTGGGCATCGGGAAGTCTTGGATGGGCTGGTCCGCCGAGAACTTGTTCTCCTCGGGATGGACGCCGCCCTTATGGAAAGTCTTTATGGGATTCATACGGTAACAGGTATTTCTTGTTCAACTTTTTCGACTTTGGGAGCTTCGGCGGGTTGCTCCTCTTTGGGCTTCCTTGGCGGGAAGTTGACCGCATGGATGGAACCGCGCGGGCAGACTTCAACGCATTTGCCGCAGGCCTTGCACTTGGCGGGGTCGATGTAGGCGAGGTTGCCACGCATCTCGATGGCCTCGAACGGACAAGTCTTCAAGCACTTTTGGCAACCGATGCAGCCCACGGAGCAGTTTTTGACAACCAAAGCGCCTTTGTCCGTGTTGGAGCAGCAGACATAGACGCGACGGTCTTTCTTGCCACGGGGACGGACCTCGATGATGCCTCTCGGGCAGGTCTTGGCACAGACACCGCAACCCACGCATTTGTCGGGATCGACGACGGGTAACCCCGTCTCCTTGTCGATGTGCAACGCATCGAAGTTGCATTTCTTCACGCAGTCGCCCAATCCCAGACAACCTTTGGAGCAGCCGCCCTCGCCAGCGTAAAGGGTGTTGGCGAAAGCACAAATGTCGGCACCTTCGTAGTGCACCTTGGCAGGAGAGTTCTGGCAACTGCCATTGCAGCGTACCACGGCAATCTTGGGTTCAAAAGCCGCAGCGGTGAGTCCAAGGACAGCAGCCACCTTGCCCATGTCAGTACCTGGGCAGGCGAGACCGTCGATGTTGCCTTTCTCCGCAGCTTGCTTGACGCAAGCCTCGGCCAAGGCACGGCAACCGGCAAAGCCGCAGCCACCGCAGTTGGCTCCAGGAAGACAGACCTCAACCTCGTCGATAAGCGGATTCTCCTCAACCTTGAACTTTTGTGCCACGATGTACAACACCACGGCCAAAACGGCGCCGAGAACGCCTAATACAATTAGGGAAATAAGTAAAATGTTACTCATTTGTAGAAAGTTTTGAGTTAGTTTTCAATTTTTGCAACTTGCAAAAATAATGAATCTCGCTTTTTCTACAAAGAAAAACTTGGTTTTTTATTCAATGTGACAGTCAAACCTTTTTTTCAACTTGTCGCGTCTTAAGTAAAGTATGCTATAATAAGGTATCAGCGCTGCAATGCCGAGAAGCGCCGACAAACCTTCGCTTAACCCGAGCCCGAGACAGATGAACAACACGGCCAACAACACCACGATGGGGACCAGATAGGCCAAAACCGCTGCCGTGTTGCCTTGACCTACTTTCATGACCACGTTCACTTTCTGAAAGAGATGGATCTCTCTACCTGCTGGACGTGGGACAGTGAGGTATTTCTCGGCTTGGTCCACCACAGTACAGGCACCCTTGGCATGGCACGATGCACAGGCACTTTCCTGAATGATCTTCACCTGAATGTCGTTCTCGTTGATTTGAGTTACAATTCCCTCGTGGGAAACAGTTTCTTCGCTCATGACGTGAAAAATTATTGGCAAAGTTACTTTTTTTTTATTTTTGCAGATAATATACTGATGAAATGTCGGAAGAAAAGAAAAAACAAGGACGACTGGTCACTTGGTTCAAAACGCGTTACGCTTCGCTAAAAGCGTGGTATGCCAAAGATGACAACTTCTTGAAAATCGTGCATTTCCCAGGGACGAAATTACCGCTCCTGGATGTGCTTCGTGATTTCCTTAAACTGTTTACCAAAGGCCGAACCATTGACCGTGCAGCAGGCGTCGCCTTCAACTTCTTCGTGGCATTGTTCCCCCTGATCCTTTTCTTCTTCACCCTGATTCCCTATATCCCCATCCCATTTCTCTACGAAAGGGTGATGATGCTGATCAAGGACTTCCTGCTGCCCTCGGGGACCTTGGACTTTGTGACGGAGACCATCGACGGCATCATGAACCAACCTCACGATGGACTGCTCTCCATCAGTATCTTGCTCTGCGTGGTGTTCGGCTCCAGCGGCGTAGTGGCCTTTTTCAACGGCTTCAGAAATGTGTATGCCAACTATATCCATGACAAAGGCTTGACCTTCAATGGCTGGATCATACAACGTGTCCTTGCCATCGTCATGCTAATCATCATCGGATTGCTGATCGTAATCTCCATCTTGCTGATCTCGTTGGGAGGAACGGGGTTGAGATTCTTGGTCGTACATGAAATCATTTCCAAAGGGAAGTTCGTTTTCGTGTTGTTCAACATTCTCCGTTGGATCATCGCCGTGTTCGCCCTTTGCTTCGCTATCGCCTTGCTCTATTTCTTTGGCAACTTCAACTTCGACGAACACTATCGCAAGGAGCTGAAACGACCAACCCGCAAAGGTAAGAAGTATCGTAATTTTGTCATCTTCAGTCCCGGTACGATCCTGGCTACGACTTTGTTTATCTTCGGTACCATTGGATTCAATACTTATATATCTAACTTTTCACGTTACAATGTGTTGTACGGCTCCATCGGTACCCTCATCATCCTGCTGCTGTGGATCTGGGTGGTCTCCATCTTGATCTTGGCAGGCAACGACTTGAACTCGGGAATTCGGCGGGAATCAGACCGTCTGAGCGCCGAAGAGGACAAGACGCGTAGAAGGGAAATCGTGGTGGATTCCCTCCGTAAACAGATTCAGAACTATGAGCGTGCCAAATCGAACCGAAACTCCAAGATCAGCACCCTGAAAAAAGAAATGGAGGAACGTCAAGCCTTGGTGGATAAACTGCAGGAGGATAACAAGGATAGCGAACTGTTGATCAAAGCGTATAGCGACTTCGTGGAACAGGAACTGAAAGGTAACGAATAGACCATGGGTATCGTAGCGCGTCAGAGTATCAAGGGAACCATCGCCACCTATATCGGTGTGGCCGTGGGTATCGTCACCACGTTCTTTATTCAGACTAAAGCCCTTGAACCTGAACAGATCGGCCTGATTGACGTCTTGCTGCAATGCGCGCTCTTGTTTTCCGGATTGGCACAACTGGGTACCAACTCCTCGGCGATGCGGTACTACCCGTTCTTTAAGGATGAGGAACACCGCGACCATGGTTTCTTCGGATGGACCCTGCTGGTGCCTTTCGTCGGCTTCATCGTTTTCCTGCTGGTTTTCCTGCTGTTCAAAGACAACGTGGTGACCTTTTTCTCCAAGGATTCCAGTAGGTTCGGTGAGTATGTCAACTTTGTGATACCGCTGGCGTTTTTTATGCTGTATATCTCTGTTTTTGAGACGAATAGCAACTTGCTTCTGCGTATCGTGTTGCCCAAGTTCATCCGCGAGGTGGGGCTGCGGGTGGCTACCTTGGCGGTATATCTCCTTTATTTTTACAAGGTCCTTGACTTCGACGGCGTGATCATCGCTTTCTGCGTGTTTTACGGCTTGGCTACGCTGATCAATGTGGCCTATCTGCTGTCGCTGAAAAGGGTCTCCTTCAAGATCGACTGGCAGCATGTCTCTCCGCAACTCCGGCGCGACTTTCTTTTCTACACATTGTTCATGCTTACGGCTGCCTTGGCAGGGAACCTTATCCCGATGCTGAGCAAGTTCTTCGTTGCAGGCATGACGGGCTTCCATCTGGCCGGTGTGTTTACCATCGCCACCAACATCGCGGCATTGGTGGAGATGCCATACCGCTCGTTGGGCGCCATCTCCCGTCCCCATATCTCTGAGGCCATGGCGAAAAGGGATGTCCCTACCGCTGACGCCCTTTGCAAAAACGTTGCCTTGCACCAGTTCATCGCGGGTACCTTTGTGTTTTTCCTGATCTGGATCAATATCGATTTCTTGTTTGATCTGCTGCCGAACGGAGAGGTTTACCGATTGGGCAAATGGGCCGTACTGTTTTTGGCCTTGGGACGCCTGGTCTATTCCACCCTTGCAGTCACTACGACGGTGCTCAGCTACTCCAAATACTACTACTATTCCCTGTTGTTCACCTTGCTGCTGGCAGGTCTGTCGCTGCTGTTGAACCGATGGCTGGTGCCGAAATGGGATATCAATGGAGGTGCACTGGCCTCGGTGCTCTCCTATGTGGTGTATTTCATCCTGTTGCTGGCTTTCATCAAATGGAAAATCGGCGTCCAGCCCTTCTCGCTTAAGATGATGCCAGTGCTGCTGACTATCCTTGTGTTGTTTGGCCTCAACTGGGCTTGGACAGTCTTTTTGACCCCTTGGTTCGCTGGCCTGTTCGGTAAACCGCTCTATGGATTGTTGATCGATGCCTTGCTAAAGTCGGCGCTGTTTGTCGTCTTGGGCCTGGGTGTCCTCTATAAATTGAAAGTGTCACAATCTATCAACGATCTGATTGATAGATTGTTAAAGAGGTCTTGATGCGATAACCCTGATATAGGTCTCGTCTTGCCCGTTATAGGGTGCGAAGCCTTTCTGTTCTTCTGCATAGTCGATCTGGAAATGGCAGGAACGCAATTCTTCGCAGAATGCTTCGAAGTTCAGGAATCTTCTGTAATGGTCGTTGAGGATAAAGGCATCGGGTTCGCCTTCCACGGGCTCGCCGACTTTGAAAATTTCGTTTTTCTGCCCTCTTACCTCAATGCAGAGTCTTCCCCCGTTTTTCAAGTTACGGCAGGCCCATAGGATCACCTTGTGCTGTTGCGCTTTGGAGATGGAGTGGAGGGTGAAGCGTGAATAGACGATGTCGAAAGGCACGCTGTCCTCCATGCAGGTGAAATCGCGGCATTGGAAATCAAGGTTGCCGACTTGTTGGTAGCGATGCTGCAACAACTCGATGATGTTCTCGCATTGGTCAACAGCCACGACCTTGTCGGCATTGGCGTTGGCGAAGCAGATGGCGTCGCGGCCGTTGCCACAGCCCAGCTCAATGATGGACTTGCCTTCCACGCCGATGCTTTCAACCACGTTAAGGGCGAAAAGCGAGGGCCTTTCGTCCTCGGACTGTTTCGAATAGATGTTTTTCCAGTAGTTCTTGTCCATGTTATTCCTTTGTTGTGCTTTCTTCCAGCGCATCCCTGAGTTGGGTGCTGCTGGTGCCTGTGGTGTAGGGGAAATAGATGATCTTCACGTCGGTGTCGGCAAAGATCTGTTCGTACCTGTTGAAGCGCTCGGAGCCTTTGTAGTCGGAACCTACGAAAAGGTAATCGTATTTGACAATGCCTTTCAGATATACGTCGCAGTCTTCCTTTTCCGAAGGGATGACCTCGTCCACGAATTTGATGCTTCTGACGATGTCCATGCGCTCCTCAAAGGGGATGAAGGCCTTCTTCCCTTTATGGGAGGCGTCTTTGTGCACCCCGACCACGAGATAGTCGCAATGCTGTTTGGCGTTGCGGAGCAGGTTGAGGTGACCGATGTGAAAGAGGTCGAAAGTGCCGCTGAGATAACCGATCTTCAACTGGGGCTTGCTGCTGGTACGGCCACTCGCCATCTTATAGTCAAAACTCTCCAGGCCGAATTGTCTGGGGTCTTTGTGGTAACGCTCTAGGACGCGCTGAAACACCTCGTCATATTGTGGGATCCATAGGGTCTCACGTTGTTCCATGCGACGGATGATTTCCTTGGCCAAAGCTGCGGTCTGGCTAAGGTCGTTGTCACCTCCGTTGAATCTGGTTCCCTTGATGGATCCAGGGGAGACGTTCAGGATGCGGTTGTCGGTGCCTGCCTTCTCCAGTTCGATGTTCAGGCTTTCGATGGCGTTGCACAGTGCTGCCTTCGTGGCGCCGTAGGTGGCAAACAGCGGCGAGCTGATCAGTCCGGCGATGCTGCCCATCACGGCACATTGGAACGGCTTCTGTTGTTTCATCCTGGGGAAGAAGTGGTGCAGTACCCTCAAGACGGCGATGCTGTTCACTTGAAAGCTGTTCTGGATCTCTTGGTCCAACAGGTCCTCAAAAGGCGCAATCCTCCCAAACCCTGCCGTGATGACCAAGGTGTCGATGTCTGGATAGTGCTGGAGAAAGGTGAAATCGGTATTCAAAAGGTTGACTTGCTCGCAGTCGATTTGAGGTTCGCTGTTGCGTTCTTTATCGACGACATGCACGGCATAGCCTTGGCGTTGCAGTTCCATTGCGATGGACAAACCGATGCCATTACTTCCTCCGATGACTAATGCTTGTTTCATGCTCGTGAATGCTGGTTATGAGAAAAATTCAACGTGGGCGGTGTGGATTCTCCATTTTTCCTTGGGCGGAATCTTCATGTAATCCCCATAGATGCTGGTGAGATACGCGTCGGGATTGGCCGGACCCAGGAAGGTCTTGCCTTCAAACTGGATTTCCTTCAAAGGGAAGACCATCTCCTGGGGATAGGAGTTGCCATAAACGCTGAAGTGCTTCTCGTATCCCAGCTTGTCCTTCTTTCCCAAGTTGAGCAAGCCCCAAAACAGGTCCAGACCGGCCTTGATGATGGGGAAGGTCAACGTGGCGAGATGGTTTTTCAGCGACACGTCCTGCTTTTCCACAAAGAAGGTGGAGGTCTTCATGTACCAACGCATGATGCCTTTCTGGAGTTTGGGACTGACTGTGGGATAGGGCTTTACTTCAAAGAGGTCGATGAAGATGCCTTTTTGGTAATCTCTGCCGAAATCCTCGTAAGGGGTGATGAACAGGGATCGTCTGTCCCTGACTTTGTTGATCAACTTGCGGAACGAGGGGTCGGTGGCCTTGGTCTGAAGGAACAGGTTGTCGGGGAACTCCTTCGGGGCGATCTCCAGGAATCGCCGGAGGTCTTCCGTGGGCATGGAGACATCCACGTCATCATCCCAGGGGATGAACCCCTTGTGCCGCACAGCACCCAGCAAAGTGCCGAAGTCAATCCAGTAGCGGATGTCGTGTTTCCGGCAAACGCGGTCGATCTCCGTCAGCATATCGACAAGACGCAATTGTACCTTGCGTAACTCGGTGCCTTCTCCGTTGTATTGCGAATAGTCTTCCATGGATGGGGTTTTATTGTTTGCAAAATTACACTTTTTTGTATTTTTGCATTTACAAATTGTTCTAAAATGCGCTTTTTTGATCCATCCAACCGTTCGCAATGGCGTGTGATGCTGGCTTACCGTGACTTGGTGCGCAACCATTTCAAGCCAGTGACACGACGCTACATGGAGCGTTTCCGCCAATCGCAACTGGAGGCGGCACATCGATTGAAAGGGAAAGAACAATTGGAAGTGGCCTTCTTCTTGACCATCCCTGGCATGTGGAAGGTGGATGCCGTGTTCCAAGCCATGCAACGGGATCCGCACTATCATCCCTACGTGGTGATCTATCCTTATGCGGTGTATAAAGGTTACGACAAGATGGAAATGCAACGGACCTTGGAAAGGACCAAAGCGTTTGTGGAAGAAAAGGGCTACGAGTATGTGGTCCCGTACGATGAGACCCGACAGCGCTGGGTGGACCTGAAAACCCTTAGGAAACCGGATGTGGTCTTCTTCTCCAGCCCTTATAAGGACTCGTATCCGAAGTATTATATCTATCATTATCGCGACACCTTGACTTGCTATGTGTCGTATGGTTTCGTGACCTTGGAACTGAGTCAACTCAACTACGACCTGATCTTCCACAATCTGGTGGGCTTGTATTTCCTGGAAACCTCACTCCATCAAGAGATGTCGGCCAGGACTGCCCGCAACAAAGGAGTGAACACGGTAGTCACTGGCTATCCCGCCACGGAGATCTTCCTTCGGCAGGACTATGTGCCCAAGAACATCTGGAAACACCAGGCTTCACCTAAGAAGAAGGTGATCTTTGCCCCGCATCATTCCATCGACAATCCCGAGCATCCCTCGGTGTTCCTTGAGGTTTGCGAGGAGATGTTGCGTATGGCGGAATGGTTCCGGGATGACATTCAGTTCGCTTTCAAGCCACACCAACTGCTGAAGTTCAAGCTCCAGCAGCATTGGGGGATGGAGAAGACGGATGCTTACTATCAACGTTGGGAGGACATGGAGAACACCCAGTTGGTCAACGACGGATATGTGGATCTCTTCTTGACTTCCGATGCGATGATCCATGATAGCGGGTCATTCACTACGGAATATCTGTTTACCCAAAAACCAGTGATGTATCTCTGCAGGGATACAGATATGAAGTCGAAATTCAATGAGTTCGGCATCAACTCCTTTGACTGCCATTATCATGGCAAGACAGCCACGGATATCGAAACCTTCCTTTGCGAAGTGGTGCTCGAAGGGAAAGATCCCATGCGTTTGCAGAGAGAAAGGTTCTATGAAGACTATCTGAAACCGAAGGATGGGTTGCTGCCATCGCAAAAGATTCTCAAAACCTTGGAGGAGACCATCTTATGATCAAAGTGTCCGTGATATTGCCCGTTTATGGTGTTTCGGAATACATCGAAAAATGTACGCGAAGCCTGCTGGCGCAGTCCTTGGAAGAGATGGAATTCCTCTTCGTCGATGACCATGGTCCCGATGACAGCATTGAAGTGGTGCGCCGTACCATTGCCGGGCATCCCAGGGAGGCGCAATTCCGTTTCTTGGATCCCGGGAAGAACCTAGGGCCTGGCCTCGCCCGTAATTATGCCATACCCCATGCCCAAGGGACGTATGTCGCCTTTGTGGATAGCGACGACTGGGTGGAACCGGACATGTTTGAGACCCTATATCGTCAGGCGGAATCCCATGGAATGACAGACCTCAGCTATGGTCATGCGTTCAAGGACTTCGAGGACGGTAAGCCTTCTTCCGTGCTGAGAAATCCCCTCGTGCCGTCGGGATGTCTCACCCACGAACACAGGGCGCATTTCCTGGTGAACTATGTCTCTTATTTCTGGACTTTCATCTACAAGAAGGAGTTCCTCTGTCGGGAAGAGATTTGTTTTCCGGAGGAGCGCTGGTCGGAAGACAGCTACTTCGTCTCATGCTGCCTGTTGACGGCGCAATCCATCGCCAGCGTGGACAAGCCGTTGTATCATTACATCGTGCGCCCGGGTTCCGCCAGCACTACGCCAAACAGCACCAAATACCGCCAACGGATTGCCGTCTTCAACAAGTTGCTGCAATTTGCCAAGGATCGTCACGCCTATGACGACTTCAAGGAGGAAATCGATTTTATGTTTGCCAAGAAATGCGGACTCATGTCGCTGGTGGATTATATCAAAGACTCCTCCAATCCAGATCCTTCACAATACAAAACCATTCATCAGGAAGTCTTTTCTTATATTCCTGATTATCAGAGGAATAAGTATTATAAGGAAAACAAGAAGGTACGGCTGCTATTGTGGTTGTCGCAGCATCTCCCCGGGCTTTTTACGAGGGTTGTCCGGAGGTTTTCTTGAAAGAAAGTACGATCGCACACACGGCGCCGATCAGGATCAACAGTGAGCTGACCAAAGCGATGGTGTTGCCGACGCGCCAGATCCTGGGTTCGTATCTCATGACGATTTCATGTTGCCCCGAGGGGATGAGCGCAGCTCTGAGCAGGTAGTCGGCACGAAGCAACGGGTGCTCTTTGCCATCCAGACGCAGGGTCCAGCCTTTGCCCGTCCAAATTTCGGAGAAGACTACTAAGCGGTCTTGGTCGGTGTTGACACTATAGGTAAGCTGGTTGGGCCTGTAGTCTAAAAGCTTGACGACAGCTTGGGCTTCTGAAGATGGGGTATAGTTGCCAAGTTGGTCCTTGAATTCCTGGTGAAGTACAGCGGTGTGCTGCAAGTCGTGTTTGCGGAGCTGGTCGAATTCTTCGTTGGGGGTGGCGGCCCATACAATGCTGTCCACCGTCCAAGCGTTACCAAAGGCGCAGGGGTTCTCGAGAGGAGCACTGTTGGGGTCGAAGATGATGTATTTCGTGTTCAACAGGTTGAGTGTCTGTTGCTGTTGCATGGCCTCGGCAAGGTCGTCTTCCGTGCTGACATTCTTGAAGATGGTGCCGAACTGGCGAATCTCGGGATTCAGGTAATGGGTGATGAGATCTTGGTAACGGCGTTGTTTGGCGCCATGGTAGCCGCCCACCGACTTGTGGAAGTAGGAGGTGCTGGCGTCGTTGAAGACGTCCTTGGTGAGGTTGACCACCCTAAAGTCGGGGGCCGGGTCGGCAAGGATATAGGTGTCTGCGGCAGAGGCCTTGAAAGGCTTGTCGAACTGCTGTTTCGAGATGTAGTTGTTCTTGTTGAGGTAGCGTTGGTCGATGGGGTACATGTCGATGATGACGAGGGCAGCCAAGAGGATCAACGCAGGAGCGGCCTTGAGCTTGCCTTTCCCATAGAGGAAGATGGGCACGGCGGCGAGGAGGATGAAGATCAAGCTGCGTAAGGCATCCTTGCGGAAGATGGCCACACGAACGTTTTCCAGTTGGTCGGCAAAAGTCTGATAGACAGCACCATCCTTACCAGCTGCCATCTGGGCGAATTGCTGCGACTCGCCTTGGCTGAGGAAGCTGAAGAAGGTCTTCGGAGCAATCCAGAAAAGCAGGCAAACGCCAGCGGTGATGCCAAGGGCGATATAGAATTTCTTCAGGTTTTTCTTGAAACTGTCGGGATCTTTGGTAATCTCAGCCAAGCCCAAGAAACCCAAGAGCGGCATGCACACCTCGGCAATGACCAAGGTCATGGAAACCGCTCGGAACTTGTTGTATCCAGGGACATGGTCGATGAAGAAATCGGTGAAGCCCATGAAGTTCTTGCCCCAGCTGAGCAGGATGGACAACAGGGTGGCAACGAGCAGTACCCATTTCAACTCACCTTTCACCGTAAGGGCTCCCAGGATGAACAGGAACACGACGATGGCGCCGACATAGACGGGACCGCTTGTGCCGGGCTGGTCGCCCCAATAGGCATTGCTCTGTGCGATGCTTTGTCTGTACTGACGGTCGGCCTTCTCAAGGGCGGGGTTGTTGTTGCCGATATAGGCAGAGGCTCCTCCCTTGGCGTTGGGGATCAGCAGGCTCCACGTCTCGCCCTTGCCATAACTCCACTGGGTGATGTAATCGCGGTCAAGTCCCTTGGTTTGGTTGGCTTGGTCTTCCGTCAACACCGGTTTGCCACGGGTGGTCTCCTTGCCAAATTCGTAATTGGCATAGAGCGTGGTGAAACAGGTGAGTACGCTAAACACTCCGGCAATGACCAGACAGGCAGAGGCTTTGAAGAAGTTGCCTGCTTGCTTTGACCTGAGGCTTTGGATCAGCTCAGCGACTACCAGGATGATGGCAATGAGTGCCAGATAATAGGTGATCTGCAGATGGTTGGCGCGTAGTTGTAAAGCGAGTGCGATGGCGGTTAAAACGCTTCCCCAAAGGTATTTGCCTCTATAAGTAAGGATGATGCCTGCCAGTACTGGAGCCATATAGGCTATGGCCATGGCCTTGGTGTTGTGGCCCGCGCCAATGATGATGAACATATAGGAGGTGAAACCGTAGGCGATGGCGCCGATGGCACTGGTCCAGACGCCTACATTCAGAATCAGCAAGAGGATGAAAAAGCCCAACATACTGATGAACACATTGCCTACAGGATTGGGTAGGCCAAGCGACAGCACCCGATGGATGTAATAGAACAGGTTGGCCTTCACCGGCGCAGAGATGTTCCAGGCGGGCATGCCGCCGAACATGGAGTTGGTCCATAAGGTCTGTTCCCCAGTGCTTTCACGGTAGTCCGTAATCTCTTTCGACATGCCTTTGTACATCTCAACGTCATGCTGTTTGAGACGTTTGCCTTGCAGGACAGGGGAGAAGTAAACCATGGTGATGATGGCGAATCCGAGGATGCAGAGCAAGATCTTCAGTGCCTTTCCGTTCTTTTGGAAAAAGTTGCTTTTCATCAGTGTGCAGGAGTTTGTTATTTGGCTGCGAAATTACGATTATTTTTAATAATTTTGCCTCCGTATCGACAGAAGGTGTCATGAAAATTGCAATTGTAGGAACGGCTTTCCCTTATCGAGGAGGTATTGCGGCTTTCAACGAGCGGTTGGCGGCGCAGTTCCAAAACGAGGGTCACGAGGTGGAGATCTTCACCTTTACCAAGCAGTATCCTGACTTCCTGTTCCCCGGGAAGACCCAATTTGCAACGGGTGCCGCCCCAGACCATCTGAAGATTCATCGTTGCATCAACTCCACCAACCCCTTCAATTGGATGAAGACAGGGAAAAGAATCAAACGTGGAGGATTCGATCTGGTGGTCTTTGCCTATTGGATGTCATTCTTCGCACCGTGTTACGGAACCATCGCCAGACGATTGAAGGGATTGAGACGTATTGCATTGGTTCACAATATGTTGCCTCACGAAAAGTCAATCATTGACAAAGTGTTTCCTCCTTTCTTCGTGAAGTCTATGGATGGCTTTATGGCCCTGTCGGCAGCGGTGTTAGAGGATGTCAAACGCTTGGATCACAGAAACAAACCCAAGGCTTGGTCGCCGCATCCTGTCTATGACCATTATGGAGCGATTGAACCTCGTGAAACGGCTTTGGAGCATCTGGGTCTGGACGGGCATTACCGATACGCCCTATTCTTTGGGCTGATTCGTGCCTACAAGGGCTTGGACTGGCTGATCCAGGCCTTTGCGGATGAGCGATTGAGAAAGTATCCTGTGAAATTGATTGTCGCAGGGGAATTTTATGAGGACAAGGAGCGTTACCTGCAAGAGATTCAGTCGTTCGGCTTGGGCAAGGAGGTCGTCATTCACGATGCCTTTGTCCCTGACAACCAGGTGAAGGATTACTTCAATGCCGCTGATCTCGTGGTACAGCCTTATAAGTCGGCTACGCAAAGTGGTGTCACCCAGATTGCCTATCATTTTGAGAAGCCCATGCTTGTGACCAATGTCGGCGGTTTGGAAGAAATCGTCCCCAACGGCAGGGTGGGTTATGCGGTGCGGCCTGAAGTGGGCGCCATTGCCGATGCCTTGTTGGACTTCTTCGAGAACCATAGGGGAGCAACGTTTATTAATAATATCAAGGTGGAGAAGGAGAAGTACTCGTGGTCAAGATTCTCGGCTACCCTGCTTTCTTTGATGGATTGACTGTATTGACATGAAAAAACTGATCGCTTTATTTACCAAATTGTTCCCGCGCCAGTTCCTGATCCGGTGCAGCTATCTCTTCAGCATCCTGATCCGTCCTTTCTATTGGGGCAACAAGGTGGAATGTCCCGTCTGTGGCAGGCATTTCCGTAAGTTTCTCCCATACGGCTATGGCAAAGCTGTGGATAACCGGATGTGCCCCAAATGTCTTTCTTTGGAGCGCCATCGCCTGTTGTGGCTTTATCTTAAGGAGAAGACAGATTTCTTCTCGGCGCCCTTGAAGGTCTTGCACTTCGCTCCGGAACAGCCTTTCCTGAAGCGGTTTCGTGCCTTGAAGAACTTGGATTACACGACGGCCGACCTGGACTCGCCCATTGCCGACCTGCATCTCGACGTGACGGCCATTGACCAGCCTGACGATACTTATGATGTCGTGATTTGCAACCATGTGCTGGAACACGTGAGCGATGCCAACAAGGCGTTCAAGGAGATTCAGCGGATCTTGAAACCTGGCGGTTGGGCCATCCTGTTGGTTCCGATCAACCCTGACGTGGATACCTTTGAGGATCCTACTGTCACCGACCCCAAGGAACGGGAACGGCTCTATGGACAGTATGACCATGTGCGTCAGTTCGGCCGCGATTACGCCGAGGTCCTTCGCAAAGCCGGTTTCGAAGTGGTGGAGGATCGCCTTTACTACGAACTTACAGAGGAACAACGCCAACGCATGCGCCTTGCCCGCCGCGGTGAGGAACTGGTCTATAAGGCGATCAACAGATAACCGTTGAGATTTGAATCCAACAAAACAAAACAAGAAGGCCACCCTAGGATGGCCTTCTCGTGATACCTTAAATAAGAAATAGAAACGGCTTCTATCTTTATTTTAGTACTCGTCGGAAACAGTGAGTTTCTTTCTGCCTTTGGCTCTTCTGCGAGCTAACACCTTGCGGCCGTTGGCAGTTGACATTCTTTCTCTGAAACCATGCTTGTTTCTGCGTTTTCTGTTCGAAGGTTGATAAGTGCGTTTCATTTTCGTATATGTATTTGTTTATTTCTAAAAAATAGATACCCCTAGATTTGGGACTGCAAAATTACATATTTTTTTGTTTGACGCAACTATTTTTTGAAAAAATTTCAGATTAAGCTTCGGTTTCTTTCAAAGGGATGTTTTTCAGGGTGGCTACCAGGAACTCCCAGAAAGGTGCGACGCTCTCTATGAGCAGGGCTTCATCGGGGGAGTGGGGGTGCACCAACGTCGGGCCGAAGGAGACCATGTCCCAGTGCGGATATTTCGATCCGAGGATGCCGCATTCCAGACCGGCGTGGATGACCATGACCTTGGCTTCCTTGCCGAACTTGTCCTGATAGACAGTCTTCATGGTGTTGAGGATCGGGGAGTTGGGATTCGGCTTCCAGCCGGGATAGTCGCCGGTGGAGTAGGCCTCGGCACCGTTGTCCGTGAGGTTCTTGCGGATCTGTGCGGCCAACTTGTCCTTGTCGGCATCGACGAGGCTGCGGGTCAGTGAAGCGCACACGATCTTGCCGTCATCCATCTTGATGGTGGCAAGGTTCGAGGAGGTCTCCGTGGTGCCTTCAAAGTCCTTCGACATGGCGATGACGCCGTTGGGATACTTGGCGATGGCGCCGAAGAGGTTGTCCTGGGTGTTGAGGTCGATGACTTGCTTGGGCATCTCGGCGGCCTCGCAGAGGATGGCGGCTTCGGGCTCGATGCCTTCAAATTGTTCCTTGACGATTTCTTCGTACTCCTTGGCGTAGGTCTCAAACTCTTCCTTCTTGTCTTCGGGGACGACGACGATGGCCATGGCTTCTCTTGGGATGGCGTTACGGAGGCTGCCACCGTCGATGCAGGCCATGCGGAGACCGTACTTGTCAGCGGCCATCAGCATCATGGTGTTGAGCACCTTGTTGGCATTGGCGCGGCCGAGGTTGATGTCCATGCCGGAGTGACCTCCCTTAAGGCCTTTCACGAAGAGCTTGTAGGCTACCATGCCTGCAGGAACGTCTTCATACTTGGGAGTCCAAGTGCCAATATTGTCGATGCCGCCGGCGCAACCCACGTAAAGTTCACCTTCGGTCTCAGAGTCCATATTGAGCAGGATGTCGCCTTTCAGGACACCGGGTTGCAACTTGTTGGCACCGGTCATGCCAGTCTCCTCGTCGATGGTGAAGAGGGCCTCAATGGGACCGTGTTCGATGTCGGTGGCTTCCAGAACGGCCATGGCGGCAGCAGCACCCAGACCGTCGTCAGCGCCGAGGGTGGTGCCGTTGGCTTTCACCCAACCGTCTTCAATGTGGGTCTCGATGGGGTCGTTTTCGAAATCATGAGGGTTGCCGTCGTTCTTCTGCGGTACCATGTCGAGGTGGGCTTGCAGGATGACGCCTTTGCGATTCTCCATGCCGGGCGTGGCGGGCTTGCGCATGATCACGTTGCCGCATTCGTCCACCATGGTCTCCAAACCATGATCCTCGCCCCATTGCTTCATGAAAGCAATCACTTTGGCTTCTTTCTTAGAAGGACGCGGAATCTGCGTCAGGCTGTGGAAGTTCTTCCAAATGCCACTGGGCTGTAATTCTTGAATTGTCATAGTCTTGTATTTTTAATTAAACGATTGTAGATCTGTCAGTTTTTTGTAAACGCCATTCATGCTGATGAGTTCGTCATGCGTGCCTCTTTCAATGATTTGTCCTTTCTGTAGGACAATAATCTCATCGGCGTGCTGGATGGTACTCAGTCGGTGGGCAATGACGATGGAGGTCCTTTGGCTCATCACCTTGGATAAGGCATCCTGAACCAGCCGTTCCGACTCGGTGTCAAGCGATGATGTGGCTTCATCCAAAATTAAAATAGGAGGGTTCTTCAACACGGCACGAGCAATGCTGATCCGTTGACGCTGACCGCCGGAGAGGTTCATGCCTCGGTCGCCGATGGCAGTGTCGTAGCCATGCTCCAACTCCATGATGAACTCATGGGCATTGGCGATCTTGGCGGCTTCCTCAACGGCTTCCTTCGACACGTTCTCCATGCCAAAAGCAATGTTGTTGAATACCGTGTCGTTGAACAAGATGCTCTCCTGGGTGACAATGCCCATCAAACCGCGCAAATCACGGATCTTGTAGTCGCGGATGTCATGGCCGTCAATCATGATGGTACCCTCGCAGACATCGTAAAACCTAGGTAGGAGATCGGCTAAAGTGGATTTTCCACCACCACTTTCGCCTACCAAGGCGACGACTTTGCCCTTGGGAATCTTGAGATGGATGCCTTTTAAGACATCATCTTTCTCATACCGGAATGTAACATTCTGATAATCAATATTTTGATTAAAACTCCTGATTTCCAAGGCGTTTTCTTTCTCAGTGATGACTTCATCGGCATCCAGAATCTCGAAGATCCTGTCCGCGGAAGCCACGCCTTTTTTAATGTTGAAATAGCCTTGGGCAAATGACTTGATGGGGGAGATGATCTGCGAGAACACGATCACATAGCTGATGAAGCCTGCGGCACTGAGGCTGCTGTCGCCCCCCAAGATCATGTTACCCCCGAACCATAGCACGATAATCACCACGATGGCGGAGAGGAATTCGCTCAAGGGAGAACTGAGGTCGCGCTTGCGGTGAACGCCAAGCAGCGACTTGGAATAGGTCTGGTTTTGCTCCCCAAACCTTCGCTCCAGATAGCCGATGGCGTTGAACCCCTTGATGATGCGTAGCCCTGAGATGCTTTCCTCAATGGTGGAGGTGATTCCCGCCAAACGGCCTTGTGTCTCCTTCGACTGCTTTTTTAAGGCCTTGCCAATCCTTCCGATAAGCAGACCTGCGACAGGGAGCAGGACCAGCACAAATAGCGTGAGACGGGTGCTCTGGCTCAGCAGGTAGGCGAAATAGAAGATGATGGTCAACGGGTCTTTGATCAGCACCTCAAGCCAGTTGAGGATGGAGGTCTCCACCTCTTGCACGTCGGTGGTGATGCGCGACATGATGTCCCCTTTCTTCTGCTTGTGATAGAAGGATAGCGGAAGGATCAGGATCTTGTCATAGAGATCCCTGCGAAGGTCCTTGATAGTGCCCACGCGTACCTTGGCCATCGAGTAATAGGCGAAGAAGCGCCCGAAGTTGCGGAAAAAGAAGGCGACCAGCAACACGATGCAGATGAAAACCAAGGCATAACGTTGCCCGTGGTCGTGGATGAGACTGCTGGTATAATAGTTGAGCATCCCCATCAGGTAGTCGGAGGTCAAGGAAAACGCCGGCTTGGCTGCGACCTCAACGGCATCGGTCTTGAACAGCAGGTTGAGGAAAGGAACCAGCAGTGCGAAGGAAAACAGGGAGAAGAAAATGGTTACCAAATTGAAAAAGACATTCAAGACAATGTGGACCCAATAAGGCCCCACGTATCCTAAAACCCGCTTGAATGACCTGTTTTTCTTCATTATTCCGTTTTCAGCTTTCCGTTTTCCGTTCTCCGTTTTCAGTTATAATTGAATCCAGTATAGTTCTCAGGAGTGATGGCCATCAGTTCCATCTTGATTTCTTTGCTCACTGGCAAAGTCTTGATGAACTCGTCAATGGTTTCCTTGTCGATATGCTTGTTGGTCCGTGTGAGGCCTTTCAACAACTCGTAGGCACCTTCAATCTCCTCACGACGCAGTATTGTCTGAATGGCTTCAGCCACTACGGCATAGTTCTGCTGGAGGTCTTGGCGGATCTTGTCCTCGTTGAGCAGGAGTTTGTCGAGCCCTTTCAACAGTGACTTGACGGCGATCAGCGTATGGGCGATAGGTACGCCGATGTTGCGGGTCACCGTGGAGTCAGTGAGGTCGCGTTGCAACCTGCTGATGGGAAGCTTGGTGCTCAGGAAGGTGAGGATGGCGTTGGCCATGCCCAGGTTGCCTTCGGCGTTCTCGAAGTCGATGGGGTTGACCTTGTGGGGCATCGCCGACGAGCCGACTTCACCAGCCTTGATCTTTTGCTTGAAGTATTCCATGGAGACGTACATCCAGATGTCGCGCGACAGGTCGATCAAGATGGTGTTGATCCGTCGCAGGGCGTCGAAGTAGGCGGCCATGTAGTCGTAATGCTCAATTTGGGTGGTGGTCTTCTGGCGTTTCAGCTTGAGGCTCTTCTCCACGAAGTTCTTGGCGAAGGCAGGCCAGTCGATGTCGGGGTAGGCGACCTTATGGGCGTTCATGTTGCCCGTGGCGCCGCCGAACTTGGCGGTGAACGGCACGTTGTTGAGCATCTTCAGTTGGTCGTCGAGGCGTTCCACAAACACGTAGATCTCCTTACCGAGGTGGGTGGGGCTGGCGGGCTGGCCGTGGGTGCGGGCGAGCATTGGGATGTCGCGCCATTCCTTGGCCATACCTTTCAGCTTGTCGATGACCTCCTCGACGGCGGGCTTCACCACCAGTTTGTGGGCTTCCATCATGGAGAGCGGCACCGCAGTGTTGTTGATGTCCTGAGAAGTCAAGCCGAAATGCAAGAACTCTTTCCATTTCTCGAGTCCCATCTCGTCAAACTGACGTTTCAGATAGTATTCCACGGCCTTTACGTCATGGTTGGTGGTCTTCTCGATTTCTTTGATTTCTTCGGCATCTTCAGTCTGGAACTCTTCGTAGATGGCACGGAGGTCTTCGTAGTCGCCTTCGAAATCTTCCAATTGTGGCAACGGAATCTCGCAGAGGGCGATGAAATACTCCACTTCCACCATCACGCGGTAACGGATGAGGGCGAATTCGGAGAAGAAATCATTGAGTTCGACGGTCTTGGAGTGGTAACGGCCATCGATAGGAGAAATAGCTTTAAGAGAGTCCATATTCTTGTCGTAGCCGCACCCCATCGGGGTGCTCTGTCGGTAGAAAAATCAGTTGATTAATTTATCATTCGATCCCAAGACATTGACAATCTTGTGGATATAAAGCTTCTTCATATTGTCGCGGGCGGGACCGAGGTACTTGCGCGGGTCGAACTCGGCGGGTTTCTCGGCAAAGGCCTTGCGGATGGCGGCGGTCATGGCGAGACGGCTGTCGCTGTCGATGTTGATCTTGCAGACCGCGCTCTTGGCGGCCTTGCGGAGCTGCTCCTCGGGGATGCCGACGGCGGCTTTCAGAGAACCTCCGAACTTGTTGATGGTATCGACCTCTTCTTGAGGCACGGAGCTGGAGCCGTGAAGCACGATGGGGAAGCCGGGCAACTTCTTCTCGATGGCTTCCAGGACGTCGAAAGCCAACGGAGGAGGAACGAGGCGACCTGTAGCGGGATCGACGGTGCATTGTTCGGGGGTGAACTTGTAGGCGCCGTGCGAGGTGCCGATGGAGATGGCCAGGCTGTCCACGCCCGTCTTGGTGACAAAGTCGATGACTTCCTCGGGCTTGGTGTAGTGGCTCTCTTCAGCGGCCACTTCGTCTTCCACGCCGGCCAACACGCCGAGTTCGCCTTCCACGGTGACATCGTACTGATGAGCGTATTCAACGACCTTCTTGGTCATGGCCACATTCTCGTCGTAGGGCAGGGCGGAGCCGTCGATCATCACGGACGAGAAGCCCATGTCGATTCACGACTTGCAGAGCTCGAAGCTGTCGCCGTGGTCGAGGTGCAGCCCAATCTCAGGATGGGAGCAACCCAGTTCCTTGGCATATTCCACAGCACCTTGTGCCATGTAACG
>JAGCPJ010000047.1 GCA_017965765.1 Bacteroidales bacterium | reverse complement strand
GTCATGAAAAAGTTATTCGTATTATTGATAATGATGTTTGCGGTGGCTTTGATTCCTGCCCATGCCCAGATCGGTGGCATCATCGGCAGGGCAGTCTCCAAAGGCGTGGAGAGAGCTGTCGAAAAAAAGGTAGAAAAAGAAGTGGAAAAACAAGTTGAGAAAGAAATCGATAAGCAACTGGAGAAGCAGGCTGAAAAACAAGCCGCTGCGCTGGATTCCCTCAACCAATCCATCAAAGAGGCTAATGACGCTTTAAACGAAGAGCAAGAGAAGTTGGAAGCTGAGCAACAAGCCGCCAAGGACAAGAACGCAGGTAAGAAGACGGGTAAGGCTATTGACACCTCAAAGTACGATGCCGTCAACGCGGAACGCAAGGCGGCAAACGCCAAGCTCACCTACGACAGGTGGGATTATTGAATGCGGAATTCCTAATTTATCACGAACTGCAGTGTGCTTCGGCTGCTCTGTTTGAGATAGACTTTCTTCCCTTCCAGGAAGTGGTCGCCTATGGTATAGGCATTGTCGTAATGCCTGATGGTAAATAGGGTCAAGCCCTTGTTGTATTTAACTTGGAAGGTCTCGCGGAGTGCTCCGGCGAGGCCTTTTAGTTTCTGGTCGTCATGGTCGAAGCAGAACGAGAGCATCAAGGCTGAAGTCTGGATGACGTTGGCGTGGATGTTCAGTTCATCGCAGGCAGCGAAGATGAGGCGCAGGTTGTGTTCGTTCATGAAGGAGTAGTCGCGAGGTGAGATGGATACTAGCGTCTGGTTGTCCTTGACGATGTAAGATGGGACCTTTTCGATATTACGATCGGTTTTGCCGTCAATCACGGAAGGTTCATGGTCGGGGTGGAGGAACGACTGTACCTTGAGGGTGATCCCCTTGTTCTGCAGTGGCTTGATGGTCTTTGGGTGGATGATGGATGCCCCATAGAAAGCCAGCTCAATGGCTTCGGAATAGGTGATATGCGGCAGTTGGACAGTATCATCGAAGCGTTTCGGGTCGGCGTTGAGCAGGCCATCGACATCCTTCCAGATGGTGACTTCTTCGGCGTCGAGGCAGTTGGCGAAGATGGCTGCGGTGTAGTCGGAGCCTTCGCGGCCTAGGGTCACCGTGTGTTTGCCATCGACAGTAGCCCCGATGAAGCCTTGGGTGATGCACACGATGCCGTGGATGTGTTCATCATTGAGTTTGGTGATGCGGAGTCGGGTCTCGTCCCAGTCGGGTGAGGCGGCACGGAAACGGTCGTCGGTCAACACGTATTTCCTGGCATCAAGCCAACGGCAGGGCACATCACAATGGTTCAGGTATTCCTGGATGATGGTGGTAGAGATCAACTCACCGTAGCTCACCGTCTGGTCATACTGATAGTCGTAGGGCAGGTCGGTTTGCTGCAGCTTCTCCCAAAGCTCAATGAAGAGGCTGGAGACGGATTCGATCACAGGATGTTCGTGGTTTTGGTCAAAGAGGTCGAGGATGATTTTCTCATGGTATTCCATGACTTCGGTAAGGGCCTCGATGCCCAGCTCCCCGTGATGTTCACGGAAATCCTTGAGGACCTTCTCCAACATGTTGGTTGTCTTTCCCATAGCCGACACCACCAGGAAGATGTCTTCATCCTTGTGTTGCGCTACGATATTCTTGAGGTTTCTGACCGCTTCGGCATCCTTCACCGAGGCGCCGCCGAATTTATAGATTTTCTTGATCATTGGATTCTAATGATGAACGTACAAAATTAACAAATCTCACAATAAATTTATTAAATAGGAGTTATTTTTCCTGACAAAGCCGTAATTTTGCGCACTAAATTTTTTTGAAATGATAGAGACAGATATTCGTGAATTGAATGAGAAGATCCAGCGTGAGAGCCAGTTCGTTGACTTGATCAACCTGGAAATGAACAAGGTTATTGTCGGACAGAAACAGATGACGGAGCGTCTGCTGATCGGCCTTTTGGCCAATGGCCATATCCTTCTAGAAGGTGTGCCGGGACTGGCGAAGACCCTTGCCATCAAGTCCATGGCACAGGCCATCGATGCCAACTTCAGCCGTATTCAGTTTACTCCCGACTTGCTCCCTGCCGACCTTATCGGTACCTTGATCTACAGCCAGAAAAAAGAGGAGTTCGTGACCCGTCGCGGTCCCATCTTCGCCAACTTCATCCTAGCCGATGAAATCAACCGTTCCCCCGCCAAGGTGCAGAGCGCCTTGCTCGAAGCCATGCAGGAGCATCAGGTGACCATTGGCGATGAGACCTTCCAGTTGCCGGATCCCTTCCTCGTCATGGCTACCCAGAACCCCATCGAACAGGAAGGTACCTACCCGTTGCCCGAAGCCCAGGTGGACCGTTTCATGCTCAAGGTCGTGATCAACTACCCCAAGAAAGAAGAGGAGAAACTCATCTTGCGTCAAAACATCAACAATGCTGCGGCCAAGATCAACGCAGTCATCAAGCCGGAAGATATCATCCGCGCCCGTGAGGTTTGCCGTGAGATCTACCTCGACGAGAAGATTGAGAACTATATCACTGACATCGTGTTTGCTTCCCGCTATCCTGCGGATTACAAACTGAAGAAGTTTGCCAATATGATCAGCTACGGCGGATCACCTCGTGCTACCATCAACCTGGCACTGGCTTCCAAGGCCTATGCCTTCATCAAGCGTCGTGGCTATGTCATTCCCGAAGACGTCCGTGCCGTCGCCCATGATGTGCTGCGCCACCGTATCGGTCTGACCTACGAGGCCGAAGCTGAGAATGTGACCACAGAGGAAATCATTGTTGAAATCTTGAACACGGTTGAAGTGCCGTGATAATGGAAAACGGAGAACGGAAAACGGAAAGTGTTCCGCTTCCCAGTTGGAGTTCTCCCCTTGATTTATGGAAGCAAACGACATTTTCAAAAAGGTTAAAAAGATCGAGATCAAGACGCGGGGGCTGTCAAACCACATCTTCTCTGGTCAATACCACAGCGCCTTCAAAGGGAGGGGTATGACCTTCAGCGAAGTGCGTGAGTATGAGTATGGCGACGACATCCGAAACATTGATTGGAATGTCACCGCACGATTCAACAAGCCTTTCGTCAAGATCTTCGAGGAAGAACGCGAGATGACGGTGATGTTGCTCATCGACGTGTCGGGATCCAACGACTTCGGCTCACGCGAGCAGTCGAAACGTGACCTTACCGCTGAGTTGGCCGCAGTGTTAGCTTTCTCTGCCATCCAAAACAACGACAAGGTCGGCGTGGTTTTCTTCAGTAGCAAAATCGAAAAGTTCATTCCCCCGAAAAAAGGCAGCACCCATATCTTACGTATCATCCGCGAGATTGTGGATTTCAAGCCGGAAGAGAACGGCACCGATATCGGTGAAGGCCTCCGTTTTCTGACCTCCGCCATCAAACGCCGCACCACGGCTTTCCTCATCTCCGACTTCATGTCCGCAAAGGACTTTGAACAGGAACTGCGTATCGCAGCCAACAAACATGACTTGGTCGCATTGCGCATCACCGACCGTCGTGAGATGGAGATCCCTTCGGTGGGGCTGGTGAAGTTCAAGGACGGAGAGACTGGTCGGGAACGTTGGGTGGACACCTCCAGCCG
>JAGCPJ010000046.1 GCA_017965765.1 Bacteroidales bacterium | reverse complement strand
TAAACACACTTGGGAAGTTGACGAGTTCTATGGTGACAACGATGGCCTTACCGTCGCTGAAATCGAGCTCGAAGACGAGAACGAGCCCTTCGACAAGCCCGCTTGGCTTGGCTAGGAGGGTACCGTCGACCCCAAGTATTTCAATTCCATGCTGATGAAGAATCCGTATAAGAATTGGAAATAATGCTTCAGTGGGGACGCTAGCCCAGCGTCCCCACCACTTTTCACTTTTAACTTTATCCGCTATGTCTTTCGACCCCCTAGATATGAACAATTACAAGGTGGAAAAGCTGCCCAAGATGCAGAAATCCTCCTTCGAGAAATGGATGGCTCGCCTTGGCGGCCCCTTGGCCATCATCGCTTTTGTCCTTATTTACTGGTTTAGCCATATCGGCTTTATCGACAACCTGAATCCTGAAAACCTGACCGCAAAGGCGCTGAAACGATGCAACGAGATCGGGTTGGACGCTTTCATCCGGTCCAACTATGCGATGTTCGCCATCTTCATAGCTAGTCTCATCCTATGGATGACAGAGGCCATCCCCAACTATCTCACCTCGCTGTTGCTGATTCTCGGCACGGTCCTCTGTAACGTCACCACGCAAAAAGAGGCCTTGGCCCAACTCGGCCACCCGGTCATGTGGCTCAACATCCTGTCGTTCGTCCTCGCCAGTATGCTGGTGAAAACCCAATTTGCCAAACGACTGGCTCTGGCCTTTGTGATCAAGTTTGGCAAAAGCGCCAAAGGAGTGCTGTGGAGTTTTCTGGTCATCAACCTGGTGCTTTCCGCCTTTATCTCCGCTACCACGGTGAAGGCCACCATCATGTTACCCATCTTCATGACGGTTTGTGCCATCTATGGCGCATCGGGCGACCATCGCAACAACTTCGGACGAAACCTCGTCATCCAAAACCTGTTCCAGGTGAATGTCGGTGCCAACGCATTCTATACCGGCAGCGGCGCTCACCTGCTGGCCATCTCCCTGATCGCCGGCTTCGTGGGTAGCTGCGACTTCGGTTATGCCGACTGGCTGGTGGCGGTGGGCCCCATGAGCGTGATCACCCTGGTGGTCGGCCTGCTGGTGGGCATGCACATCTTCTTCCCCATGAAGAAGGAAGAGCAGAAACCTCAGATTGAAGGAGGTCTGGAACGACTGAAGAAGGAGCTTGAAGCCATGGGTAAGATGAAGGCTGAGGAATACAAGGCGGTGGGCATCTTCGTGCTCGTGCTCTTCCTGTGGGTCACCAAGGGCACCTTCCACAACATCGACGAGACCATCGTGGCCTTGCTGGGTGCCGTCATCGCCCTCCTCCCGGGTGTCGGCGTGGTGAAATGGAATGATGTCGATATTCCCTGGCACCTCATGCTCTTCTCTGCCGGTGCTTACACCTTGGGATCAGGCCTCAATGCCACCGACCTTCCCAATACGATGGTCAACGCCGGCTTCGACAGCCTCGGCATTACCTCCAACACCCCCTTCTGGGTGCTGTATGTCATCCTGACCTTCCTGATGATGTACTCTGGACTGGTGTTCCAAAGCAAGACCATCCGTACCATGGTGTTTGTGCCTATTGCCTTGGGCGTTGAGGCACGCTTCGGATTCCCGGTGATGAGCCTCTCCTTGCCAGTGGCGATGCTTATTGAACATTGTTATGTGCTTCCGTTCAACAGCAAGCCCGCGGCACTGCTTTATAACACCAACATGTATAGCCAGACCGATGCCTTCAAGTTCGGCATCACCATGATGACCTTCGCTTGGTTCCTCATCCTCCTATGGGGCGATACGGTGCTGCGGTGGCTTGGCATCACTCCAGGGTTGTTCTTCTAATGTCACACGCCATGATAGAGATCCAGACCAAGATACACGATAAGTTTTCCATTGAGTTCAAGGTGGGCTTCAGTGGACGGGCAGGCGTCAAAGTAGATCATTTTGACGTCAACTCCTGGATTTTTATTCCTAATGGTTTGGATATCAATAAACAAACCTATAGCAAGGAGCGCTTCTACGCCGACATGAAGTCGAACGTGCGACTCCTTACGCCCGCTTTTACGCTCCGCCAGATGCTGGAAGGGGAGGAGGCTCCTATCCATCACGTGAAAAAGTCGTTGGAGGCGGTGACTGCTGAATTGACAGCGGAACGCATGGATGAATTTGAGTTCCAGCTGAAATTGTTTGCCTCCATCTTCAAGAGTTCTGTCCGCAACGAATCGGCTTGGATCATGGCTCATACCGATACTCCGGACCTTCGCGAACGTTGCAAGGCCTATGTTGATGACGTATGCCGGGTGCTCCAGGAGTTCCGTGGCCTGCGTGACCATATCAGCAGGGACCATGAGGAACTGGTCACCAAAATGAATTTCGCGGATGAGTTCATCAGTCATCAGGCCGATATCCGGACGATGAAAGTGCTTAAGGCCATCAACCGTTCCGATCAACACGAAATGGCAGAGGCTTTCAAGATCCTGGCAGAAATGGTCGTTGATGAGCGAAATTACAAGACTTCACAGGGTTTCAGCCATGCCGTGATTGGCGACAAAGACAGCAACCGCCGCCTGCTTCATCGCCATAGCATGCTCAAGAAATACATCGAAAGTGCCTTGTTCTTGAAGGTGAACACCACGCAGGACGGTCAGGCGGTAAAGCAGATCTCGTTCAGCCTTGCCGCAGGACTCGCCATGATGGTCTATCTCCTCATCACCATGCCTTTCCAGAAATACCTGGGCAACTATCCCAGCCTGATTTTCTTCATCCTTGTCCTTTTCTACATTTTGAAAGACCGTATCAAAGAGTTGACGCGCTGGCTTTTCGCCTATCAGTTGAAGGACAAGTACTACGATAACAAGACCGTGGTCAGCATCAAGAACAAGTCCATCGGCTGGATTAAGGAAGGTATGGACTTCATCACCGACGACAAGGTACCGGAAGCGGTGCTGAAACTGCGCGATCGCAACAAACTGGAAGCGGACAACAAGCTGTTGGATGAAAAGATCATCCTCTATCGCAAGCGGGTGGAAATCGACAACGCCGTGTTGCGCAACCAGTATAACTACGAGTTCAAGGGGATCAACGACATCATCCGTTACCATATCAACTACTTGACCAAGAAGATGGACAATCCGGAGTCGGAGATCACCTGCCTCAACGAGAAGATGCAGATCCAAACCATTACGGCGGAACGGGTCTATATCTTGCATTTCGTGCTGCAATTCAAATGGGAGGACCAAGTGGAATACAAGGTGTTCCACGTGGTTGTCAACCGCAACGGAATATTAAACATTAAGTCATGAAAATGGATAAAAAAACGATCTGGGCCGAGGTGAGACGCTATGTTATCATCACCCTTGCCTTGCTGATGATGGCCTTCGGCTGGACGGGTTTCCTAATCCCCCAGCATGTGTTGGGCGGTGGCGTGAGCGGTATCGCTACTTTGATCTTCTATGCTACAGGAATCTCTACAGGTATCTCGGTGTTTGTCATCAATGGCATTCTGGTGTTGATCTCCCTCAAGGTGCTGGGGCCCTCATTCGGCATCAAGACAGTGTATTCCATCCTTATGGCCTCGGTGTTTTTCTCCATCTTGCAACATTACATCACCGATCCGATCTTGGCAGGCGAGATGGCACCCCTGGTGGACGACAAGTTCCTTTCTTCATTGATCGGTGGCGCCTTGGCTGGCACGGCTATCGGCATCGCCTTCACCCAAGGCGGTAGCACAGGGGGCACTGACATCGTGGCCATGATGGTATGCAAATACCGTAACATCTCGCAAGGGAAAGTCATCTTGTTCTTGGATATCATCATCATTGCCAGTTCTTACTTCGTATTGGAGGAGGACAAGATCCAGGCCATCATCTATGGCTTTGTGGTGATGGGCGTCTGCAGCTATTGCATCGACCTGGTGTTGACGGGTAACAAGCAGACAGTACAAGCTTTTATTTTCACCAGCGAACCCGCAAAAGTTGCTGAACGCATTGGTAACGAGATGCGTAGGGGAGTGACGTTGATCAAAGGTACGGGTTGGTATTCCAAGCGAGAAGGCGACATCCTCATGGTCGTCACCCATAAACGCGAGTCGCAGCAGATCCTCCGTATCGTGAAAGAGGAAGACCCCAAGGCGTTTATGACCATGAACATGGTGATGGGAGCGTATGGGAAAGGGTTTGAGGAAATTCGGAATTAAGAATGCGGAATGCGGAATTAAGAATGGACAAGAAAGAATTACGAGCACAAATCAAGGTGCTGAAAAAGCAGCATACCAAGGAGCAGTTGCTGGAGCAATCCGAGCTCATCCTTGCCAAGTTGGAACGGCATCCAGACTTCGTCAAAGCCGAGCGGGTGATGCTTTACAGCGCTTTGCCTGACGAGGTGCAGACCCAATCGTTTCTGGAAAAATGGCATCTGAAAAAGACCATCATCCTGCCCACCGTAGTCGGAGATGTTATCATTCCCGTGGAATACAGCAAGGACACATCTTTTGCTGTGGGGGATTTCAACATCTTGGAACCTCAGAATGAACCTTACACGGGAGGCTTCGACCTGATCGTGGTCCCCGGTGTGGCTTTTGACCGCCAGGGCAACCGCATCGGCAGGGGCAAGGGCTATTATGACCGCTTCCTCTGTCAGCATCTGGAAGTGAAGCGTATTGGTATTTGCTTTGATTTCCAACTGGTGGATGAAGTTCCCACCGAACCACTGGATATTAAGATGGATGAGGTGATTTCTAAATAATGCGGAATGCGGAATTCGGAATTAAGCCTTCAGAGGTAATAATTCCGCATTCCGCATTCCGCATTTTCTCGTACCCGAGGCCGGGATCGAACCGGCACGCCTTTAAAGGGCAAGGGATTTTAAGTCCCTCGTGTCTACCAATTCCACCACTCAGGCACTTACACAAAAAATCCCGATATCAATCGGGACTTCGTGGAGCGGAAAACGAGACTCGAACTCGCGACCCCGACCTTGGCAAGGTCGTGCTCTACCAACTGAGCTATTTCCGCTTGCG
Organism: Bacteroidales bacterium; assembly: GCA_017965765.1. Taxonomy (GTDB): domain Bacteria; phylum Bacteroidota; class Bacteroidia; order Bacteroidales; family F082; genus Limimorpha. Next base: position 16,936 of record JAGCPJ010000046.1, on the reverse strand, counting down.
AATTGCGCGGCAAAGATACAACTTTTTTCTTACATGCAACGTTTTTTGAAAAAAAATCTTTTCCCCCATCTGGTTTTATCCCCTCTAGGAGTAATTCCGCATTCTGCATTTATTTCAGCAGCTTCTTGATCTCATTGAGCTTCATCAGCGCCTCCACGGGGGTGAGCGTGTCGATGTTGGTGTTCAGGATGTCTTCCTTGATTTGCAGCAACAGCGGATCATCCAACTGAATGAAACTTAACTGCATCGGCTCTTCAGGTTTCAATGCCGCTTTTTCCACTTGGTCTCCGGTATGCGACTTCTCCAACAAGGTGAGTAGTTTCTCCGCGCGCTCCACCACCTTTCGGGGCATGCCCGCCATGGCAGCCACATGGATGCCGAAGCTATGGTTGCTGCCCCCTCGTTTCAGCTTGCGTAAGAAGACCACTTTGTTGCCGACTTCCTTGACGGTGACATGGTAGTTCTTGATGCGGGCAAAGGAGTCCTCCATCTCGTTTAATTCGTGGTAATGCGTGGCAAACATCACCTTGGCGCGGCTCACGGGGTGGTCGTGCAAAAACTCGGTGATGGCCCAGGCAATGCTGATGCCGTCGTAGGTGCTGGTGCCTCGACCAATTTCGTCCAAAAGCACCAAGCTTCGGGAGGACACATTATTTAATATACTGGCCGTCTCGTTCATCTCCACCATGAAGGTGGATTCGCCCGAAGAGATGTTGTCAGAAGCCCCCACCCGGGTGAAAATCTTGTCAACCAAGCCGATCCGGGCCGATGCCGCCGGCACAAAGCTGCCCATCTGAGCCATCAGCACAATCAAGGCGGTTTGTCTCAATAGGGCCGACTTGCCAGACATGTTGGGACCGGTGATGATGATGATCTGTTGCTTGTCCTTGTCGAGATACACGTCGTTGGCGATATAGCTCTCTCCCGCAGGTAGCATCTGCTCAATCACGGGGTGCCTGCCATCTTTGATGTCCAAGACGTAAGAATCGTCGATGGTTGGTCTTACATAGTTGAATTTCAGTGCGATATCGGCAAAACTTACCAGACAGTCCAAGCGAGCCACCAAAGTGGCATCCAGCTGGATGGGTTCCACGAATCCTGCCACGGCCGCCACCAACTCCCCGTAGATCCGCTGTTCAATGGCGCTGATCTTTTCCTCGGCGCCCAGAATCTTTTGCTCGTACTCCTTCAACTCCTCGGTGATGTATCTCTCGGCATTGGCCAAGGTCTGCTTGCGGATCCATTCCTGTGGCACCTTGTCCTTGTGGGTGTTGGTCACTTCCAGATAATAGCCGAACACGTTGTTGTAGCCGACCTTCAGCGAGGAGATTCCTGTGAGTTCCATCTCGCGGCGCTGGATGCCTTGCAGGTATTCCTTACCCGAACGCGACAAACCCCGTAGTTCGTCCAACTCGGCGTCCACACCTTCGGCGATGAAGTTGCCCTTGGAAAGCATGGCAGGAGCATCGGGGTTCAAGGTGGCTTTGATTCTTTCACGGATGCTGATGCAAGGGTTCAGCTGGTCGGCGTAGGTCTTCAGTGCCTCATGCTGGCTTTCGGTGCACAGCCTTTTCAGCGTTTCCACTTGATCCAGTGCCCTGCCCACTTGCAGCAGTTCCCTGGGGTTCACTTTCGAGAGGGAGACCTTGGAGATGAGTCGCTCCAGGTCGTTGATGCTTCTGATGGCTTCTTGGAAGGCCTCGATGGTGTCGCGGTGCTGGATGAAATAATCCACCACCTCATACCTGGACTCGATCTGTTCCTTGTTTTTCAAGGGTAGGGCAATCCATCGCCGCATCAATCGGCTGCCCATGGGGGAGACGGTCTTGTCGATGACATCGATCAGGGTTTTCGCATTCGCATTGGCCGTATGCAGCAGTTCCAGATTGCGTATGGTAAACTTATCGAGCCAGACGAACTGCCCTTGATCGATTCTCGACAGGGAAGTGATGTGGTTGATCTTTTCGTGATGGGTCTCTATTAAATAATGGATGCAGGCACCTGCTGCAACGATGCCCTTCGGGAAATCGTCCACCCCGAACCCTTTGAGCGAGCTGGTGTGGAAATGGCGGTTGAGCACTTCATGGGCGTAGTCTTCGGTGAATACCCAGTCGTCGAATACGGTGAGGTAGTGCTTCCCACCAAAGATCTCGATGAAATCACGGCGCTTGTTGCGTTGTACCAGCACTTCGGAGGGATTGAAGCTTTGCAGCAGCTTGTCGATGTATTCATTGTTGCCTTGGGTCAGGTAGAACTCTCCTGTGGAGACATCCAAAAATGCCACCCCCGAGAGTTCTTTGTCCAGATGTACCGAAGCCAGGAAGTTGTTTTCTTTCTGCTCCAACACACTGTCGTTGTAGGTCACGCCGGGAGTCACCAATTCGATGACGCCACGCTTCACCAACTTTTTGGTGAGTGCCGGATCTTCCAACTGTTCACAGATGGCCACTTTTAGCCCGGCGCGCACCAGCTTGGGCAGGTAAGTGTCGAGGGCGTGGTGTGGAAAGCCTGCCATGGCTTGTTCCGCGGCTGCTCCGTTATGCCGACGTGTCAGCACAATGCCGAGCACCTCGGATGATTTCACGGCATCTTCTCCGTAGGTCTCGTAAAAATCGCCTACACGAAACAATAGCATCGCATCGGGATACTTCGCCTTGAATGCGTTGTATTGTTTCATCAGCGGCGTATCGCTGGTTCCTTTTGTCATCTCGATCGTATTGTCTGACAAAAATAAGAAATTCTCAAACATAATGGTTCTCGACTTGTATCATTTTAAAGTTTTATTACCTTTGTCACTACTAATTACTATAGGTATGCGTAAACTCACGATGGACGAGCTTCATAGGCTCTCGAAAGATGAATTTGATACCGTGGAGAAGCTCCCGGTGGTCATGGTATTGGACAACATACGCTCGTTGAGCAATGTGGGTGCGGTGTTTCGCTCTGCAGATGCCTTTAGGATAGGGGAGTTGTTTCTTTGTGGCATCACCGCTTGTCCGCCGCATCGGGAAATCCATAAGACGGCCTTGGGTGCCGACGAGACGGTGCGTTGGCGCTACTTTGAAACAACCGAAGAGGCCTGCCGAACCCTGAAAGGGATGGGGTATAAGTTGTTTGCCGTGGAACAGGTGGAAGGCAGCACCATGCTTCAGGATTTTCAAATGGAACCCAATTCGGCGTTCATCATGGGCAACGAAGTGGAAGGGGTGAGCGACGAAGCACTGGCCTTTTGCGATGGCGCCATCGAAATACCACAGGTAGGTACAAAGCATTCCCTGAATGTTTCAGTCTGCTCCGGAATTATTATGTGGGATATTTTTAAACAAATGTGCCTGAAACCGTAGTTTTCGTCTGCATTTTTGTTAAAAAATCAAGATATTGTTGAAAAAATTGTTGAAAAAACACAAATTATTTGGTTGGATCTAAAAAAAAGTCTATTTTTGTTCGTTAAATACTACATTGGAAAGGGAATATTCAATTATTTATAAACTAATTTTTTACGTTATGAAGAAAAATTTGACGTTAACAAAACTGATGCTGGTTGCCCTTATGGCAATCCTTCCTCTGAGTTTCTATGCCCAGAAAAAGCAATCTAAACCTGTTGAGAGGTATTTCTATCTCATGGCTGAAGGTGGTCTCGCTTTCAACCACACTGACATCGCCAACTATGGTTTCGTCCCGTTCTATCAGGACCTGAACCATGACGGTACCAAAACCTTCGTCTTCAACGATGGCTATGTCTTCAAAAACCTCAACGGTAAACTCGGTCTCGGTTATCAGTTCGGCAAGGTGATGGGTGTCAATGCCAAGTTCGGTACGGCTCGCCTCTCCGGTGAAAAACTCAGCGGTGGCTGGTTCGACAGAATGGTGGTCAGAGATGACGCTACCGCCACTCCTTACAACTACCTCCAGATGAATGAGTCCACGTTCATGGAAGCCAACCTGAACCTGACCTTCAACTTCAGCAACCTGTTCTTCGGCTATAATCCCAGAAGAGTGTTCAACTTCATCCCCCATGTCGGTATCGGTGGTATCCGCTATCATGCCGGTGCAGTCAACGATCTTAATACCAACACTGAGATCGCTGCTGCCAAGACAGACGCCGAAATGACTTATACCGTTCCGGTGGGTGCCGAATTGAACTTCAACGTCGCCAGAATGCTTGACATTTATCTCGACTACACCTACACCTTCATGGGTAATGACGGTCTGGACCAGGTGAACAAGTTCAAAGAGCTCAGCAATCAGATCAATTCCGATATGTACAGCTCACTGAACCTGGGTCTCCGCCTCAAGTTCAACAAGAAACCTTGCGACATCGACAGAATGGCCCGCGAGTCCAAGAGCATTGGCATGACCGTGAATCCTCAACCGCTCGAGGAAAAAGATGGTAAGGTCTGCTTCACCGTTACCTATGAAGTTCCTGCCGAATACTTCGAGAAAGAGGCTGTCATGAACATCACTCCTACCATGTCCTACAAGGGTGGCCAAGTCGCTCTTGATCCTGTCACCTTCGTTGGTGAGAAAGTCAAGGCTGAAGGCGACTTCCGCGTTCCTTACAAGACGGGTGGAACCTTCACCAAGGATTACTGCGTTGACTATGTTCCTGGCATGGAAGACGGCGTGCTCACCGCTACTCCGATGTTCTATGTCTATGACGGCAAGATCTATCCCACCCAGGATGAAATCGTGAAGAACACCTTCTTCACTCAGGGTGGCGACAGAGTCATTGCCAAGGGCGTGAACGTCCCCGTGGTTGCCTGCGAAGTCAACAACCTCAAGACCTCGATCGAGGAGAACAACCTCATCGTGACATGGGATGGCGACGCTGAGTCTTACGACATCTTCATCTCCAAGGATGAAATGCCTAAGGAAAACACCGCTGCCACCGTCGCTGGAGTGAAGAAGACCACCTACACCTTCACCGATCTCGAACCGGGTAATTACAATGTCTTCGTCAAGGCTAGCTGCTCGAATGATTACCATAAAGTTCCTGTGGGCGATTGGCAAACTGCTCCAGCCGCTGAAATCGTTCCTACCAGAACCTTGATCTGCACCTTCTTCTTCGACTACAACTCCTCCGACCTGAAGACCAACACCAAGTTGAACAAGCAAGCCGCCAAGGCTCTCGCTGCCAGACTTGCCTCAGGCGAACTCTTCAACGAGGTCATCATTGAAGGCTGGGCATCACCTGAAGGTGAGCTCGAACTCAACAACAACCTGGCCGACGACCGTGCCAAGGCTGCCGAGACTGCCATCAAGAACCAGATGAAGAAAGTGAAAGTCGATGCCAAGAAGTTCAACTTCAACGTCAAGGGCTTCGGTCCTGACTGGAACAAGTTCATTGAACTGGTCAAGAACTCCAACATCAAGGACAAAGACCAAATCGTCAATGTGATCCAAAGCAGCAAGAACCGCGAAAAGGAAATCAAGAACATGATCAATGTGTATCCTGAACTTGAAAAGGACATCCTGCCTTTGATCCGTCGCGCTGAAGTCTATGTCAAGTAAGCTTGCATAGCCAAGGACAAAAAAGCCGCTCGATTTCGAGCGGCTTTTTTTTAATTCCGAATTCCGAATTCCGCATTTAAAAACTAACCCTATGCACCCCAATGTCGTAGGGCTGGTTAATGGCTTCGATGATTTGGCGATAGTCCTTTTCGTTGGCCACGAAATCCAAGCGGTTGGTGTCCAACACCAAAATGCGCATCTCGTTCTGCTGTTGCTTGATGAAGTCGAAATAACCCTGTTGGACGCTCTCCAGATACTCGTTGGAAATCTCTTGCTCGTAGGCCCTGCCACGCTTCCGGATGTTGCGCTGAAGATGATCGACATCCAAATACAGATAGACCATCAGCTCTGGCTTGGGCATGCTCGCGAAGATGATGTTGAAAAAACGGGAGAATAACTGATATTCGTCCTCCTGTAAGTTGTTGCGCGAAAAGATGAGCGACTTTGCCACATAATAGTCCGAAATGATGAAGTCGTGAAAGAGATCCAAGTTGGCCAACTTGTCCTTCAACTGCTGGAAACGTAATGCCAAAAACGTCATCTCCACCTGGAAAGCGTACTTGTCGGGTTCCTTGTAAAACTTGGGCAAGAAGGGATTCTTGTCGGCCTCAAACTCTTCAAGCACCAACTTCCCGTTGAAATCGTCGGCAATACGCGACGCGAGGGTGGTCTTGCCCGCGCCAATCGTTCCTTCTATGGAGATGTAGTTATAGTTCATGGTGAAATGGTTTAACAGTGGATGCATCGGGACAACGGTCCAACAATTGTTGCTGGCTTAACTGGAATTCGGGATGGAGAAAATCGGGGATGATCTCGCATAAAGGGACCAAGGCAAACCTCCTTAGATGCAGCCTCGGATGTGGCGCGGTCACCTTTGCCGTTCGAACGACCTGATCCCCGTAATACAGGATGTCCAGGTCAATGGGACGATCGGCATAGCCTTGGGCATCAGCATCCCGCTTTCTCCCCAAGGTGGCTTCAATCCCCATCAAGGCATCCATCAAGGCATCAGGCCCCAATTCGGTTTCCACCACCAACAATACGTTTAAGAACCACGCATCGGTCTCAAACCCCCAAGGCTCTGAAAGATAAGCCGATGACTGTTCTGCCAAGAGACCGCAACGCTCTTGAAGCAGCCGACAGGCTTCCTCCAATAACCGTATCTTGTCACCTTGGTTGGAACCGAAAAGGATGTAACAACGCGTCATGGCATTTTTCTTTGTTGCAAAATTAAGGTTATTCTTTTACCTTTGCAAGGCAAACAAAAACTTGAACCATGAAATTTTTCAAAGTCCTTCTTGCCGCCTTTGTCGGCACGCTGATCGCCTTGCTGATCGTCTTCTTTGTCAAAGTGGCCGTCTATTCAGCCTTGATCTCGGGTATGTCGAAAATGAGCTCCGAAACAACATCTACCGTGCTGAAACCCAACTCGGTACTGTTCATGAAGCTCAATTATGACATTCCGGACCGTACCGCTGACAACCCGTTCAAGAGCATCGACTTCAAGACCATGGAGCCGATTGAGACTACTGGATTGAACGAGATTCTGAGAAACATTGAACATGCCAAGGCCGATCCAAAGATTAAAGGCATCTATATGGAATTGAGCAGCATTCCCACCTCAACTGCCACCTTGGAAGAGATACGCAACAAACTCATCGAGTTCAAACAGTCGGGAAAATTCATTGCTGTTTATGGCGAAACTTTATCCCAAAGCGCCTACTATGTGGCCTCAGTCGCGGATAAGATCTGGCTCAATCCGGAAGGGATGATCGACCTGCACGGCATGGCCTCGCAGATCATGTTCTACAAGCATCTGCTTGAAAAACTCGAAGTCGAGATGCAGATTGTCCGCGGTCCCAACAACCGTTTCAAGAGCGCCGTGGAACCTTATTTCCTTGACAAGATGAGCGAAGCCAACCGCGAACAAATGGATAAGTTGCTGGGTACCATTTGGGGCAAAATCCTTCAGGGTATCAGCGAGTCGCGTGGCATCACTGTGGAACAACTCAACCAAATCGCCGACAACCTGGAACTGATGACCGATGCCCAGAAAGCCTTGGACTATGGCTTGGTGGATAACCTGTTTTTCAAGGATCAGGTGGTGGAACAACTGAAAGCGTTGACAGGGAGCGGCAATACGGTCAATGCCGTGAACAATGCCAATTATGCCAAGTCTTATAAAGCGAAGAACTTTAACAAGAACGAGGTGGCAGTCATCTACGCCTCCGGACAGATTTTCGATGGCAAGGGCAACGAGGAGAACATCTACTCTGAAAACCTCGCCAAGACCATCCGCAAGGTTCGTGAGGACAGGAATGTCAAAGCGGTCGTCCTGCGTGTCAACTCCCCTGGCGGTAGCGCCTTGGCTTCTGCAATCATCGGACGTGAGCTCGACTTGACGAAAGAAGAAAAACCGCTTATCGTATCCATGGGCAACTATGCGGCATCTGGCGGTTACTGGATCTCTGCCAAAGGGGACTACATTTTTGCCGATCCCACTACGTTGACGGGCTCCATCGGCGTTTTCGGTACCTTCCCGAATATGCAGGGACTGTTCAATAACAAACTCGGACTGACCTTCGACGTGGTCAAGACCAACGAAAATGCCGACTTTGGCAACTTCACACAGCCGCTCACCCCGTTCCAATATGCCAAGTTGCAGGAAAATGTCGTGAAGACCTACGACGAGTTCACCCTACGTGTGGCTGAGGGCCGTGGCCTGCGCCAGTCTTACGTGGACAGCATCGGACAAGGCCGTGTCTGGGCCGGTGCCGACGCCATTGAACTGGGTCTGGTGGATCAGCTGGGTGACCTTGAAGATGCCATCGCCTACGCCGTGGAACAAGCTAACCTCGGAAACGACTATAAAGTGAGCGAATGGCCGGAACAGAAGGACTTCTTCCTCCGCGTGATGGAGTCGATGAACAAGACCGACGAAATCCAAGTCGCCATGAAACGGAAACTCGGCGTGTATTACAATTACCTTGAAGGATTGGATAACCTACAAAAGAACACTGGAATTCAAGCCAGAATGCCATTTGACCTGGTGATTCAATAATGGAATAATGGGATGACAGCTACCGCACGCTGTTTCGCACGCAATAACGTGTTTCCATAACCATTGGGACATCCCCTTATTGATCGTACTCGGCTAACACCTCTTCCCGTTCCATCTGGCGTTCGCCCCACTCGTCCATGAGATTTTGGAGCGCTTCTTTTTTCTTGCCATAAGACCAAAACAGATCGTTATCGACCTTTACCTCGGGGTGCTGGTCGGGATGGCTCATGACCTCGTCCAAAGAGGCCAACTCCTGTTCCATCTTGCCAATGGCTTCCTCCAAACGCTGGATCTCCTTGTCGATCTTGCGGAGCTTGGCATCGATCTGCTTCTTGCGCTCGTAGTTGATCTTGTTTTGTGAGACGGGTTCGGCTGCGACTTTTTGGGGCTGTTGCTTGGCAGCAATCTCCAACTCCTTCAGGTGATTGAGGTTCTTCTGCTCCAAGAAGTCGTAAATGTCGCCGATGTATTCTTTGATGTTGGGCTTCTTGAACTCATATACCTTGTTGGTCAGCCCTTGCAGGAAGTCGCGGTCGTGGGAGACAATGATGAGCGTGCCGTCATATTGGATCAAGGCGTTCTTCAAGATGTCCTTGGAGAGCATGTCGAGGTGGTTGGTGGGTTCGTCAAGAACCAAGAGGTTGGTGGGGAAGAGGAGCATCTTGGCCAAGGAAAGCCTTGCCTTCTCGCCACCGGAGAGCACCTTTACCTTCTTGTCGATGTCATCACCTCGGAAGAGAAATGCGCCCAGCAAGGCCTTGACCTTCAATCGCATGTCGCCCACAGCCACATCGTCCAAGGTCTCGAACACGGTTTTGTTCATATCAAGCATATCTTGCTGATTCTGAGCATAATAACCAATCTTTACTTCGTGACCGAGCTTTACCTCGCCTTCGTGGTCGAGCACGCCACAGATAATCTTCGAGAGGGTGGATTTGCCTTCGCCGTTACGACCCACAAAAGCGATCTTCTCACCCCTGGGAATCAGTAGGTTGACATCCTTCAAGATGACTTTGTCATCGTAGGCTTTGCCCACATGGTTCAGCTCGAGGGTCACCTTGCCCGAGTGCGGCGCCGGGGGAAACTTGAAGTGGATGGCGGTCTTGTCAATGTCATCGACCACGATCTCATCCATCTTTTCCAATAACTTCACGCGGCTCTGCACCTGCTTGGCTTTAGTCGCTTTATAGCGGAACCGCTCGATGAAGGCCTCGATCTCCTTGATCTCACGCTGCTGGTTGTTGTAGGCGTTGCGTTGCATATCCACCCGCTCTTCGCGCAGGGCGACATAGTCGGAGTAGGAGGCCTTGTAGTCGTAAATCTTGCCATTCGAGATCTCGATGGTGCGGATGGTGATGTTGTCGAGGAAAGCCCGGTCATGCGAGACCATCAGGATGGCGCCGTAGTACGATTTCAGGAAGCCTTCCAGCCATTGAATGGACTCGATGTCGAGGTGGTTGGTGGGCTCGTCCAACAGCAGCAGGTTGGGTTTCCTCAACAGGATCTTGGCCAGCTCCACACGCATCTGCCAGCCGTTGCTGAACTCACGCATGGGACGTTGCATGTCGTCATGTTCAAAACCCAGTCCGACCAAGATACGTTCGGCCTCACCTTCGATGGCGTTGCCGCCCATCATGTTTAGGCGGTCGTTGAGGAGGTTGAGGTGTTCGATGAGGCGTTGGTATTCGCGGCTCTCGTAGTCAGTGCGTTCCATCATGGCCTTCTGCAGCTGCTCCACCTCCCATTCAAGCTGGTGGTATTCGTCGAAGGCGGTCATGGCCTCGTCCAATACCGTATTGGGGCTGTTTACGTTCTTCTCCTGGGGCAGGTAGCCGATGGTGACGCCTTCGGGTACGATGACATCGCCCTTGGAGGGTTGCTCCAGTCCGCAGATCAGCTTGAGCAAGGTGGTCTTGCCGGCACCGTTATGGCCGACCAAACCAATCCTATCCTTCTCCCGAATCAAGAAGGTGATGTCGGTGAACAGGTCGTCACCGGTAAAGTGCATGCTGAGGTTTTGGACGGAGATCATTTGGATTGTTTCCTTTTCCAAACCATAAATAACACCAACCCGATCAAGGTGATTGCTGCACCGATGCCGTATCCCACCGGTCTTGGCAGCATCGATCCCAATCCTCCGTCGGCGGCCTTGGCCACGAAGAGGAAACAACCCGTCACCATGGTCATGAAAAGGGCCGGGATAAGGGTGATCAGATACCAGAGCTTGCCTTTGTTTTTGGCGAGATAGACCGAGATGGCCCAAAGTGTGACGGTGGCAAGTACCTGGTTGGCCCAGGCAAAATAACGCCAGATCAGTTGGAAGCCCTTGGCATCGGCGATGCTATAAACCAAGATGGCAGCGGTGATGGCGAACATCGGGATGGCGATGATCAGTCGGTTCTTGATGGGCTTCTGGTCGAAATGCAGGAAGTCGGCTACGATGAGTCGTGCGGAACGCATGGCCGTGTCACCCGAGGTGACGGCGGCACTGATGACGCCCAAGATGGTGATGGTGGCGATGATGGGAGTGAACCAGGTGTTGGCGATGATGCCCACAATGGCGGCACCGCTCTTGCCAGTGACATCGACCACGCTGTCGGGACCGAAGAAATAGGCGGCAGCCGCGGCCCAGATCAAGGCGACGGCACCCTCAGTGATCATGGCGCCATAGAAGATGGGACGGCCCTGTCTTTCGTTCACCATGCAGCGCGCCATCAATGGCGACTGTGTGGCGTGGAAGCCGGAGATGGCGCCGCAAGCGATGCTGATGAACATCATCGGGAAGATGGGGTTGTTCGGCGCGTCTGGATGCCGGTTCTGCAAGCCGCTCCAGAGTTCTGGTATCTCGGGCTTGTAGATCAAGAAGGCGATGAAGATGGCCACAGCCATACCCAATAACAGGATGCCAAAGATGGGGTAGATTTTACCAATGAGTTTGTCGATGGGTAACAAGGTGGCAATCAAGTAATATGCCAGGATGATGATAATCCAAATATAGGGATTCCAGTTCTGGGTGAAATGGGCGTTGAGCAGGGTGGCAGGGGTGTTGACGAAGACCACGCCGACCAAGATCATTAAGATCACGGTGAAGCCGCGCATGATTTGTTTGGCGCCGTTGCCGAGGTAAGTGCCGTGGATTTCAGGCAGACTGGCGCCTTTGTCTCGTAAGGAGATCATACCCGCCAGGTAGTCGTGTACCGCACCGGCGAAGATGCTGCCCAACACGATCCAAAGGAAAGAGGCCGTACCGAACTGCGCACCCATGATGGCCCCGATGATGGGACCCACGCCAGCGATGTTCAGGAACTGGATTAAAAAGATCCGCCAGGGCTTCATCGGCACATAGTCCACACCGTCGGCCATGGTGGTGGCGGGTGTAGCCCTATTTGGGTCAGCCCCAAAGAGTTTCTCCACCAATTTTCCGTAAATGATATAGCCTAAAACCAATACGGCTAAAGAAATGAAAAAAGTAATCATTGTTTTTCTGATTTCGACGGCAAAAATACAAAAGTCTATACTATTTGTCAAATGTAATTAATTATTCATTATTTATATTTTTATTTTAACAATTATACTTATGTTTGCAATTCAAAATATTTATGATATGAATCAATACAATCCAGTTATTCATCATCGTCACTCATTGCGATTGAAAAATTATGATTATGCGTCAGAAGGTCTGTATTTCGTCACTATTTGTACGCAACACCGTGAATTGTTATTTGGAACCATTGATAAGGGTGTCTTGTTTTTAAACGATGCCGGTCGGATGGTTGAACGATGGTATTTTGAAATTGAACAGAAATATCCTGGGATAGCATGTCGCGAAATGATTGTTATGCCTAATCATTTCCATTGTATATGGCAGAATTTAGGAAATAGCAATGACGAAAGCACAAAGGCCACATCATTATCAGCCGTGGTTAGGTGGTTTAAAACAATGACAACCAATGAATATATTCGCGGTGTGGAACAATTAGGATGGAGACCATTCAACCAAAGGTTATGGCAACGCAATTATTACGAACATATCATACGAAACGAATTATCATATCGTACCATTGCCAATTATATCATCAAAAACCCCGTCAAATGGAAAAACGACCGTTTTAACCCCCGGTAGGGGCGCACCTATGTGTGCGCCCCGAATTCCGTTCGCGCCCCGATTCCGTTCGCGCCCCCCGATACGGTACGTTGGGTTGGACACAAAAGGGGCGCACACATAGGTGCGCCCCTACGGGAATAACGTTTGGTTATTTTTTCCCACCAAATTCCATCAACCATGCCTTTAAAAACGCATCGATGTTGCCATCCATCACGCCTTGTACGTCAGAGGTCTGGTAATTGGTACGGTGGTCCTTCACGCGACGGTCGTCGAACACATAGCTGCGGATTTGGCTGCCCCATTCAATCTTCAGCTTGCCCGCTTCGATCTTGTTCTGCTCCTCCATGCGGTGGCGCATCTCACGGTCGTAGAGTTGCGACTTCAAGAGGCGCAGGGCGTTCTCTTTGTTCTTGGGTTGGTCGCGGGTTTCGGTGTTTTCAATGAGGATTTCCTCTTCCTCGCCCGTGTAGGGGTCTTTGTATTGGTAGCGCAGACGCACGCCTGATTCCACCTTGTTGACGTTCTGTCCACCGGCGCCGCCGCTGCGGAAGGTGTCCCACGACAGCCTCGACTGCTCCACCACAATTTCGATGGTGTCGTCGATCAGGGGCGTGACGAACACCGAAGCGAATGAGGTCATGCGCTTGCCTTGGGCGTTGTAGGGACTCACGCGCACCAGACGGTGCACGCCGTTCTCACCTTTCAGGTAGCCGTAGGCATAGTCGCCTTCGAGTTTCATCGTCACCTGCTTGATGCCGGCATCCTCAGCTTCAAGTAAGTTGGAAATAGTGAGCTTGTACTTGTGGTTCTCGGCGTAACGCATGTACATGCGCATCAACATCTGCGCCCAGTCCTGGGCCTCGGTGCCACCCGCGCCTGCGTTGATCTTCAGCACGGCGCTCATCGGGTCGGCTTCTTCCTGAAGCATGTTCTTGAATTCCAGGTCTTCCACAATCTTCAAGGCTTCGGCATACTGCGCATCCACTTCTTCTTCGGTGGCTTCGCCTTCCTTGGCGAAATCGAACAGCACCGCCAGGTCGTTGTAGGCATCTTCAGCCTTTTTGTAGCCTGTGAGCCAGCCTTTCACCTCGCGCACTTTCTTCATGGTGGCCTCGGCGGCTTTTGGGTCGTTCCAAAATTGCGGGTCCTGGGTCTTTTCGTCTAATTCTTGGGCCTCGATGGTACGACGGTCCACGTCAAAGATACCTCCTCAAGGACTCCGTCCTCTTACATAATTCTTTTAGTTGGTCTAAAGTGATCATGGTGAATACTATATGTTAATTTGGGTGCAAAGGTACGAAATAATTAAGAATTTGGAATTTAGAATTAAAAGGTGTTTTATAATTATGCGTTATGAAACGGTTTTATCTGATTATTGTGATGCCTTGGAAAACGCCCGCATCCAACTGGACTCTGGAAACAAGGCCATGCTCGCCGTAGTGGAAGCGAAGTATCCTGGCCTTTGGGGAACCCTTTGTCAAAAATACCCCGACTTGGATGAGGACGAAAAGAAGTCCTTCATCCTCGCGCATTTTAAAGTCTCACGTCAAGAGGAAGCGGATTACCTCGGCACCACGGTGAACATGGTGGATAAAACCAGGGGTCGGGTGAAGAAAAAGATGGGTGAAGGTTAGAGCAATAGCGTCTGTCTCTAATTTTTTACCATATTTTTTTAAAAAATTTAGTCAAAACTCTTGACTTTTCAAAAATAGTGCGTATATTTGCATCCGAATCCCCCTTAGGTGGAATATACTAAGGCTTGCCCACCCTCAAAGTGGGCTTTTTTTGAATACGATGGAAAAACAGAAAGTTATAGTATATGTTGATGGTTTTAATTTCTATTATGGTCTAAAAAAAGACCATCGATGGAGACGTTAATATTGGCTTGATGTGATAAAATTTTTTGAAAAATTCATAAAACCTGATCAGGAATTGGTGTGTGTGAAGTATTTTTCAGCCAGGCCCAACAACACCGATAAAGCATTGCGACAAAATGCCTTTTTTCAGGCTAATAAGGATAATCCTAAATTTCGATTAATTCTGGGAAAATATCTGCGAAAGACTATAACTTGCTTTAATTGAGGTTATTTGATTCAAACATACGAAGAAAAGGAGTCGGATGTCCGAATCGCCACACAAATTGTAAACGATGCCAACAACCATCTTTGTGATATAGCTGTTGTGGTTTCTGCTGATAGCGACATGATACCTGCTATCGAATTAGCTTTGCAAGCAGGGACCAAGGTGTTTGTTTTTTTCCCTCCCTTTCACCATTCCAATAGTTTGAGTAACATTAGTACTTCGCGAGTAATCAACCTGGAACGTTATGAATCAAGATTTCGTCAATGTCTTTTGCCCGATATCGTGCATCTAAAAGAATCGGGTTTTGATTTGGCCATTCTTGAAAAGTGGAAATCCTATCAAAATGAAAGAGATAATGGGATGTGATTTGTTTGTCGATAACGTCTTGAAAGCAATTATCTCGTCTGGGAAGTGGTAAGAAAGTTTGGAATCAAGTCTATTGTATCTTGTTTATAATCAATAATCTACATTTTTTCAAACCCAAAATAGTTTGGACCGCCCTTTCAACTGCTTGACAAAGGTGGTAGTTTTGCCTTGCCATTTCAAAAACAAGTCCCTATGCGTAAGAAATTCCATTTTTTCATTCTGCTGCTTCTTGCCGGCAACTTTGCTTTCGCCCAAGACAACTACCTTTGGCCGATCCCAGGTAAACAGGCCGGCGAAGGCATCCTTTACCGCCCGCAGGACTATATCGGCGTGGCGGACGCGCAGACACAAGCCGAATTGAATTTCGGAGATTTGATCATCGGGGCGCCCTTGGGAACGCCCGTGCTTTGCCCCGTTGATGGAAAAATCTCCAGTGCCTTGTTGGGCTACCGCAACAGCTGGAGCTGCTCGTTGATATGTTTTGCCCAACAGACAGGTAACTATGAGCAAGATTCTCTGCTTTTCCTTGAATGGGACAATATGACTCAGGAAAAAATTCACAACACAAGTTTGTGGGTTGGCGTGCAGATGTCCGATGGAAGAATCCTTTATATTGATGGCATCCGTCCAACAAGACTATTTAAAACAGGCGAGAAAATACACCGAGGCGACACCTTGGGCACGGTCGGATACCTTTATAAGAAGATTAAGCAACCTTGCATTTGTATCAGTATCTCGAAAAACTCAAAAGCCGACGATCCGATGACACCTTTCGGACTGAAAACGACCTTCATTCCACCCAAGGCGAACAACAAGACCCAATTGACGTATGAGGAAGCACAAGTTGACATTGACAGTATGATGTTGGCTCTTGAAGACGCCTTCCCTGGCCTGTATGACTACACATCGAAAGAGGAGTTCGACACCTATATCAAAAATAGGATGGCTGCGATGGGCGAAACCATCTCCAGAAGTGATTTTGAGGTATTGATTTTCAAATTGCTTGGGAAAATCCACGACAGCCATACGGCCATCATCTCAGCGCCGAAAGTGACGGGTACAAGTGGACTGCCTTCCTCGGTGTGTTTAGGTTGGTTCAACGACACATTACAGGTATGGCGCACTGTTCCAAGATACAAAGACTATCTCGGTAAAACAGTGGTTTCGGTGAACGGCATACCTGCTGATTCACTGAGAAATATCTTGTTAGAGTATGCTGCCTTTTCCGATGGTTATGTGAAGAGCTATGGGGATTACGTGCTTCTATATGGAGTGGACACCTACTATTGCCGGCAAATCGCGAAAGAGGCCAACCTTATGGTCACTTTTGCCGATGGCGAAACAAAGCGTTTTGAGCAGATGACGCGCAAAGTCCCTTACCGTGAACCGCAGTGGATGGAATACCAATATCGTATGTATCATGTGGATGAAAAGGGAAATGAAAAGAAACACTTCGAATTTGAAAAATGTTCCGACACAGTGGCTTATCTCGCCCTTCATACTTTTGAGTTAGATGACTTGGAGCAGGATGAATTAAGGGGGATTTTTGCCGACCTCATCGCCGACAGCATTCCTAACCTGATTCTCGATCTCCGTTTCAACTACGGCGGCCCTGCCGCCTCGGTGGAAGGCATTTATTCCTATCTTGCCCCCAAACCTTTCTGCACTAAGATGCGAAACATCGTGAACAAAAAAGGCGGTTTTCTCTGCTTCGGCAGTTGCCCCGTAGAGGATGATCCAGATATGCTTTATGCGGGTTATGAGCCGCTCCCGAATGGCGAAGGCTTTGTGAAGGACAAGCTGGAATGGAG
>JAGCPJ010000045.1 GCA_017965765.1 Bacteroidales bacterium | reverse complement strand
AGAGGTTTAGACGGCAACCCAATGTCTTGAAAGCAATTTTTTTCATGCGTCGGCCTCCTTTCGTTTGGCACGGTATTTTTGTCTTGGATGGTTGGGAATGTTCTCGTACATCTTTTCAAGGATATTTGTCATTTGAGGCAAGACCTTGTTTCTGAGATACTTTTTGTTACGTCCAATAAAAACGGAAATATCATCCAATGTCCGCCATTCAGTACAGTATTCAACAATTAATTCTCTCAACTCTTCCTTTGAATAATGCTTTTTGTAGGTTGCCACCTTTTGGTCAGAGGTTGCCACCTTTTGGTCAGAGGTTGCCACCTTTTGGTCAGAGGTTGCCACCTTTTGGTTAAAGGTTGCAACCTTTCCCGTTTTAGGAACTTCAATTCCATGAACATGATACTTGGTTCCTCTCCCATATCCCGAAGATTCCAGTAATTGAAGTTTACATAGTTTACCCAACATTATCGAGATATCCGCTTTATGCATTTCCAAGGCATATTGCAGTCTTTCGTTGGAGATCTCCTCCTCGGAATAGGCCAAAGCCAATGTCATCAATTGATTATGGTTAAGGGCGTCTAGTTTGTTGCCGAACATTTTTTGCAAAGTCTCCTTGAGATCGTTGTCTAATAATGATTCCATGGGCATCGTCAAAACGATCTTGTTTGGGCGGTATCTTTCCATAAGATAGGGCCGTTTCCATTTCAAATCATCCCATCCGTGTAAAATTTTGTCCGCGCCGCTTCCCGCTTTTTCAGCAGAACCCAAAAACGAGAACATGGTTTGAAGATGCTTGTTTCTGCAAACACTTTCGCCTCCCTTATAAAACTGCCATATTGGAATAAGCATTGTTCCCGGGTTGGAAAAAACCATTTTGTTGGGGTACTTATAGATATTCAATGAGGCGTTGACCGTAAAGTCCGAATGAACCAAGGCGTTTGTTAGCGCTTCTCTGACAGCCACATGAGCCGGTGTTTCTGTTTTGCGTTGGTTGCCTTCCAGAATAAATGGTTTGGGCAAGAAATTCTGAAGAATGGGCAACACCCTACTATAGAACTGAAACAGGTTCGACTCCCAGTTTCCATCGGGACAAATACGATTGATCCATCTGTCATTTGGATCTTCAATCTCTTGATAATCAGGAAAGAAATTGGGGTTGGCATCCATGATGGCACTATAAGTGCCAAACATCAGCAATCCAGCGTAGGTCAAGCCATACTCACCTGTTTTCCTGTCTTTTCTGAAGACATTGATTTTTTCGAGAAACTGGTCTTCTGGCAAAGTGTTCCATACATGGTCAGGGTTCCATTGCTCAAACTTGCGACGGTACTGCATGATAGAGGTCGAATCCAGATCCCCTTTGCCGTAATGTTCCATGATACGGCCGTCCACGGGGTCGGCGATATTGGCATCCGAGAACATGCTATTTATCTCCTCGCGGGAGCAATGGTAATCTCCATCCAAATCGCGTCGATATGTTCCTGTATAGGGGTCGAACCCACAATATACAGGCCTCAAACTTCTATCCACTCTTGGGATATAGAAAAACAGGAAATAGGATCCTTTAAATTCTACGGCCTGTACATCATCTTCTTTTAGCAAAGCAATATTCACAACCTGTTTGTTGTGCATTCCATTGAAGAAGTCTTTCTCGTATTGCTTCACTTGCTCTCTTGTGAGACCGTCAAGATAAAACCGGTTATCTTTCTCTTTGATGCCAAAGATGATAGCTCCTCCATCGGTATTGGCAAATGACGAATAGGTTTCCCACATTGAATGGGGGAAACCGCCTTTCGCCGTCTTGAACTCCATATCATTGGATTCCTTGTCTTCAAGCAACCGCTCCAATACGGGTTGTAGGTCTTTGTATTCGTAGATTCGTCTCATCAGATGCAGCCACTAATCAATTTTTGATTTAATGCTGCAAAGATATGGAATTATTTTTTAAAACAGAAACTTGTTTGCTGTTTTAGGCCCAAAAGGGGAAAAAACATCAGTCATAAATAAATGGCAATTGAGGTTATAACCTCTAGAGCTAGTCAGACCTAAAATGACAGTCTTTCCAATGGGGAAAGCAATATCAATTCCAAAAGTAATTGGGAAGAAGCCTTCATAATAGTCTTCAATAGCCTAAATCAGGCTGCCCTCGATGGACAACGCCGTCGCCGAAATCACTTTCACTGTCACGATTTGCCCGATGAGGCTCTCGTCTTGCGATGCAAAGCGGATCACGATCTTGCCTTCGGTATGGCCGGCGAGATACCCGTTCTTGCGGTCGAAGTCCTCTACCAGCATCTTCACGGTGGTACCGACCAGGGCTTGGTTATAGACCAAGGAATGCTTCATCAATTCTTCGGTAAGGCGATGGTAGCGCTGGCGTTTGACCTCCTTGGGAACGTCATCTTCCCACTTGGAGGCCACGGCGCCTTCGCGTACGCTGTACTGGGCGATGTAAGCCATGTTGTATTTGAACTCCTCCATGGCCTTACGGGTGTTCTCGAACTCTTCTTCGCTCTCGTGGGTGAAGCCCACGATGATGTCGGTGAAGATCGTAGCGGTAGGCAACACGCGGCGGATGGTTTGGATGATGTGACGGTAACGCTCCAGGTTGTGGTGGCGGTTCATGCGTTGCAGCATGACGTCGTCGCCCGACTGGATGGGGATGTGGATCTGCTTGGCGAGGCAGTCGTACTGTGCCATCACCTCAATGATCTCGTCTTCCATGTCGCGGGGATGCGGGGCGGTGTAATACACCCAAAATTCCTTCCCAGAGGCCTTGCCGTATTCGCCGATGCGTCGTAACAGCTCAGCGAAGTTGATTTCTTCACCTTTCTTGTCCAAACCGTAGGAGTTGACGTTCTGCCCCAACAAAGTGATGCTCTTGTAGTCCTTCTCCACCAGTTCCCTTACTTCGGCCAGGATCTCCTCCGAGGGCCTGGATACCTCTCTGCCACGGGTGTAAGGCACGGCACAGTAGGTGCAGAAGTTGTTGCATCCGTTTTGGATAGGGATGTAGGCCTCAAAGCTGGAGGCGCGCATTGGGTTGATTTCCCAGAAGGGCTCCATATTGATGGAAGGATTTACCTCTTTCATCGGAGTGATCACGCCGTACTGGCGGATCATTTCGGGCAACTGAGGCAACTCGTTCATGGTGAACACCAAATCGAATAGTTTCAGGAAGCGCACACGGTCAGCGGGCAGGATGCATCCGGAGACAAAAGTGATCACGTTTTGGCGATTTTTCATGGCGTTCCATTTTTCGATACGGCCATACACCTTGTCGATGCCTTTCTGTCGCACCGAGCAGGCCACAATGCCCAACAGGTTGGCTTCCGCTTCGTTGTCGGTGGGCTCATAGCCCATCTTTTGTAACACGGTACGAACGCGTTCCGTGTCGCTGAGGTTCATCTGGCATCCGAAAGGAAGGAGGAAATATTTCATAGTGGAAAGTGGAGAGTTGAAAGTGGAAAGTTTCAAAAAGCCGGCTGCAAAGGTACGGATATTTTATTCACCGTAAACCAATTCAATAATATCCTTGATGATTTCTTGGCCATCATCAACCATAGGTGCAACCTTGGTGCTGCTTCCTTTAAGCATTCTTTCAGCCTCTCCGATGCTCTCGGTGTCAAGGCAATCCGAGGCAATCTGAATGTCGGTGATGACGGCTTCGTCTACCTTTAGGGCAATTTCCACGCCGCCCCAAGGGAAACGGGCTTTCTTCGTGGTCTTGAAGTGTTCCCAACGGCCGAACAGGAAGTCGTATGAAGCGATCTTTTCCTTGATGGCCTGGACTTCTGGCATTGCGGTCAAGGCATGGAAGTCCAACGCCGTGGCGGTTGACTCGTAGGTGTTTTCAAAAGCTTCAATCAGCGGTTGCTTGATGTTTTCGGATGTCAGCTCTGGGACGAGTTCACTAAGGTTGACCACCCTGCTGGCCACGCTCTTCACGCCGTTTTTCAGCAGCTTGGCCTTGTCAACGATGAGGTAACGTTGCATCATCGCGCCGTCGGTCTTGATGAGTAGGGTACCGTGGTGCAGGTTGTTGACCTGTCCTTTGGCAAAGGCGTTGCCTGAAAACTTCCTTCCCTGGCAGGTGAGGTCGTTGCGTCCTGAAATCTCGGTATCCAGCCCCCAGGCACTTAGCGCCTTCTGTACGACAGCAAGTTGTCTTCTCACATCATATAGTTTCCTATCCGCGATGAAAGAGAAATTGATGTTTCCCAGGTCGTGATAGACGGCACCGCCTCCTGTGCCGCGCCGCATCAGATGGCCGCCTTCGTCCAACAGCAGTTGGACGTTACACTCCGCGTAGGGGTTCTGGTTGTATCCGATGACCACAGTCCTCTGGTTTTTCCAAAGATAGAGGGTCACGATGCCTTCTTCCTGCTGCTCGGTGAGATATTGCTCCACGGCGCGATTGAGGAAAGGATCGTATTGGTCGCTGACGATGACTTGAATTCTTTTCATGGCGCAAAAATATCATTAATAATCGTATTTTTGTGAATCTATTGACGAAACCATGCTAGAAAACAATCAATTCAGCCTGCAGATCGCCAAGGAAATGGACTTGGCGCCAAACCATGTGGCCAATGTGGTAAAACTGTTGAACGAAGGGGCTACCATTCCTTTTATCGCCCGTTACCGTAAAGAGATGACCGGCACGATGAACGAGGAGGTGGTGGCGGCCATCCAGAAACGTCTGGAGCAACTTGTTGAACTGCTGAAACGAAAGGAAAGCGTCATTGCTTCCATCCGCGAACAGGAGAAACTCACCCCGGAGTTGGAACAGAAGATACTGGATGCCGCGACCATGCAGGAGGTGGAGGATCTCTATCTTCCATATAAGCCGAAACGTCGCACCCGTGCCGCCATGGCCCGTGAAAAAGGACTGGAGCCTTTGGCAGCCCAGCTCATGGCGCAGAATGTGGACGAGGTGGAACGCCTCGCAGCGCGTTATGTCAATGCGACCAAGGGCGTCACCACCGTCGAGGAAGCCCTTCAAGGTGCCAAGGATATCATGGCGGAATGGGTCTCGGAACATATCAACGGACGTAACCGTATCCGTAAGCTCTTCCATACGACGGGCGAGATCAGCGCCACCGTCATCAAAGGGAAAGAGGTAGAAGGCAAGACCTACCAGCAGTATTTCGATTTTAGCGAACCCATCGCCAAGGCGCCCTCTCATAGGATCTTGGCGCTGTTCCGTGCCGAAGAGGAGGGGGTGCTTCGCGTGAAAGTCAAAGTCGATGACGGTGCGGCCATCAAGATGCTGGGAAACATCTTCCTGAAAAGGGACAATGCCTCATCGGCCGTGGTGAGCGAAGCCATCGCCGACTCTTGGAAGCGTTTGCTGGAGCCTTCCATCGAGACGGAGATCCGTAATTTTTACAAGGAGAAAGCCGACGAGACGGCCATACGCGTCTTCGCTGAGAACCTGAAACAACTGCTATTGGCAGCGCCTATGGGCCAAAAACGGGTGCTGGCCATCGACCCGGGCTTCCGTACCGGATGCAAGGTGGTGGTCCTGAGCGAGACGGGTGCCTTGCTCCATAACGAGACCATCTATCCTCATCCCCCGAAGTCGGATGTCGCCGGAGCCATGCGTAAGGTCAAAAGCCTCGTGGATGCATATAAAATACAGGTGATCGCCATCGGCAACGGCACCGCTGGGCGCGAGACGGAGGACTTTATCCGCTACATCAGGTTCGACCGTGACCTCACCGCTGTGATGGTGAGCGAGAGCGGCGCCTCGGTGTATTCCGCCTCCAAGATTGCCCGTGATGAGTTCCCCGATTACGACATCACCGTGCGGGGTGCCGTCAGCATTGGCCGCCGACTGATGGACCCATTGGCCGAGTTGGTGAAGATCGACCCGAAGAGCATCGGTGTGGGACAATACCAGCATGATGTCGATCAAAAGAAACTGGGGGAAAGTCTCGACCAGACCGTGATGAGCTGTGTCAACGCTGTTGGCGTGGAGCTTAACACCGCCAGCCAGCAGCTGCTGTCCTACGTGAGTGGCGTGGGTCCCGCCTTGGCTTCCAACATCATCGGCTACCGTGAAGAACACGGCGGGTTCAAAAACCGCAAACAGCTGCATGAGGTGCCTCGCCTTGGCGACAAAGCCTTCGAACAATGTGCGGGATTCCTCCGTATCCATGACGGCGACAACCCACTTGACCAGAGCGCCGTCCATCCAGAGAGCTACCATATCGTAGAGAAGATGGCTAATCGACTGGGAGTCAAGGTAAATGACCTTGTCGGCAACAAAGAGCTCATTGCCAAGATCGACCCCAAGGACTATGTGGAACAGGAGTTCGGCATGGAGACCGTCAGCGACATCCTCAAGGAGCTGGAGAAGCCTGGCCGTGACCCGCGCCAGAGCTTCGTGGCCTTTGAGTTCGACAAGGATATCCGCGACATCGAGGACCTCAAGCCGGGCATGACCCTCAACGGCATCGTCACCAACATCACCGCTTTCGGCGCTTTTGTCGATATCGGCGTGCATCAGGACGGACTTGTCCACATCAGCCAGATGGCCGACCATTACATCAAAGACCCCAATGAGGTGGTGCGCCTCAACCAACGCGTTCGCGTGAAAGTGCTCGACGTGGACGTGGACCGGAAACGGATCAGCTTGAGTTTGAGAAACAAATAAAAAAGGGAACTTATATTAGCCGCTAATTTGACCGAGCACAAAATAAGACGAAAAAAAAAGAATAATTTTGTGTTCGTATGTCAAGAGTTAGAAAATCAGCGAAGTTCAAGAGCACAGTGGTGCTGGAGCTTCTGCGCGGCGAGTCAGCCGAGGAGCTGAGCCGCAAGTATGGGATCACGATGGCGGAGTTGTCCGCATGGCGTGACGAGTTCATTGAAAACGGGATCCAGGGGTTCAAGCGGAACCCCGAGGAGTCGAAACTGGCGAAGGCCGAGCGTCGGATAGGATAGCTGGAGATGGAGCTCGACTTGGGTGCGGATGAGGCGGATCGGGCGCAGGGCCAGCAAGGACAGGCATAACCCAAGCGCAACGGAAGGCAGTTATCCTCGGCAGAGCTCGGGGAGCCTTTCCTCAGAGCTCCCAAAAGCTCTGACGGGAGATATCTGCCCCATCCAAACAAGAACGCTAAAAAATAAAATCAAAAATCGCTCGGTTATTTGCGGTTAATACACGGCACCCCTCTATGAAAAGGGGGAAGTTTTGATTGAATTTGATGGATTTTGAGTAATTTTGCACATTAAATTATACTTGGATTGGTGAAGAAAATACATGGTGTTACTGGGTTCTTGTTGATGATGGTATTGGTTACTTGTAATTCGCCGG
Source organism: Bacteroidales bacterium (assembly GCA_017965765.1). Taxonomy (GTDB): domain Bacteria; phylum Bacteroidota; class Bacteroidia; order Bacteroidales; family F082; genus Limimorpha. The sequence goes on along the minus strand of JAGCPJ010000045.1, from coordinate 31,083 downwards.
TCGTGGAGTCGAAGGGGAATCCATGCCCGGAACTGATGTCCATCGACAGCTTGATGCAGACCAGCCCTGACAGCGCCTTGATCCTGTTGCAGGCCTCTCCGAAGGAGGATCCTTATTATCAATTGCTCCTTTCCGAGGCGCTTTACAAGAACGATTTGGTCCAACTGAATCGTCCCGAACTGCAGGAAGCCAAGGCCCATTACGACTCGTTGGGTTGTCCGTTCCTGTCCGCCCGTTGCCATTACATGAACGGTGTGGGCTATTATGAGATGGACAGTGTAGTGGAGGCTTGCCAGGAATACCTCAAGGCGCTGGAGATCATGGAGGGACATTATCAGGAGAAGGATCTGGTGGGGTACAAGGCGAAGTTTATGGCATTGACATACACGCATTTGACGATGCTTTTTTCCGATCAATACCTTCATGAACAAGCCATTTATTTTGGGAAGCATTCCTTGATTTATTATAATAAACATGATGCCGAACCATGGCATTTAGCTTGGATGTTGGATGAAATAGGGGCGTATTACAATATGATGGCACAATATGACAGTGCCGATTGTTATTATAGGCAAGCCCTAGAAATGTTAGCTGACACAAACCATCAAATATTCCGGGATATTATTGCAAGACAGGCTTTTATGTCCTACGAAAGGAACCACCAGTCAAACCAACCAATAGCGGTATTACGCAATTTGAAAGAAAAAGCCAAAAACAATGACGAGTTTTTATCGCGTTGTCTTGCCCTCGGCGATATTTATTATTATGAATTAAATTACGATTCGTCATGGTTTTATCTGAAATACGTTTATGATAATACGAATCGTGTTGACAGTAAAATACTGGCTGCAGATAGGTTGCATAAGATGGCCTTGGTCCATGGGGATACGCTGAAAGCGAATGAATATGCCCAAACGAATGCGAAATATGTAATCATAAAAGACAAGGAAGGTAATCTTCATTCGAAACTGACGGCTCTTTGGCAACGTTACGTGAAGGAACATCAGGATATTCAACAAGGGCTGAGAATCAAAAAAGCTAAAAAACAGTGGCTTGTTGTTTTAGGATCTTTGATCACGGTTGCCGTCCTTGTATTCATTTTATATCATAGAGATCACAAAAAAGCATTTGGAGCGCATCGTGGAGGAGAAACAAAAAGCGCATAAGACTTTTCAAGCAGCGCTGTCTTCCAAATTGAAGAAGAGCAACCAGGAATTACGTGAACTGAAAGACAAAATCAAACAACGGGATGGAACAAACATTGAACACCGAGAGCAAGCCGATTGTTTTCAAGACGAGCCTATTTGCAAATTGATTTCACGGCGCGTAAAAGAAGGGCAGTTCAAGTCGCAAATGAAGTGTTCCTTTTACAAGGATTACGCTTTAAACAGGGAACAATTATTGGCTTTGCGTGATGCGGCCGACCATCATTTCAACCGATTTACAATCCGTCTCAAAAAATCCTATCCGAATCTTTCCAACGGAGATCTCACTTATTGTTGCTTGTATCTGCTGGGGCTGAGCGATGCTGACGTTTCTGCTTTGATGCAAAAGGAATACCCCACGGTGTCGGAGCATTCCAGAAAAATTAAAAGTATTTTAGGGGATAAGACCCTTGTCACTACGTTGCGAAACTTTTCATATTCTTCTGATTTATAAGACGTTGCATAAAAACCCATACAAATCCATACATTCTTTTCCTTGACAGGGATTATTTTCGTATATTATTTTTGCATAACACATTACCAATATAAAAAGTTATGCAAAAGTTACACAGATTAAAGCACTTAGTTTTGTTAGTTGGCTTTTTGATGCCAACAATTTGGTGCATAGCCACGGGTTTTATCAAGGCCGATGGATATAGTGGCATTCCTATTAAAGAATTAGGAACCCATAATCATCCCAAGACTTCCTCCATCCAAGCCTTCATTGACGGCCATGTCCTCATGGTAGTCTTTCTGGAAAACTTAGGTCAGGTTTCCATTGAGATTTCTAGGGTTCCTTCTGGGGAAACACAGATTCAGTCCACCCACACGCCTGACGGGGTGGAATTCTACATTTTCACCACGGGTAACTACATCGTCACGTTCACCCTTCCCAACGGGGATGAGTATTACGGGGAGTTCACTGTGTCAAATTGCTAACAGAGGAAATTTTAACTTAAAATACAATAATATGAAAACAAACAAGTTATTCACTACAGTAATGCTGGCTATGATGCTGTTAATTGTAGGATGCAAAAAAGAAAACCAAGACAAACAAACACAATTCTCTAACAAAAGCAGATTAACTCTGATGCAAGAAAACGTACTGCATTTTGACTCTTTTGATGAGGTGTATGATTATTTGAATGCCGATCAACAGGATGGTTTCATGTCGTATGGAGAGATAATGGATCAAGCATATTTTGAATTGGATCCTGAAAAACGTTTTAAAACTTTAGAGGAGTTAAAAGCATTTGTTGAGGCGAATTGTGATCGTTATCAACTCATATTGGTCGGAGAAGACGAATTCATGTTTGAATCGCGTCTTTATAACCATCCGTTTAGAAATGTTGCAAATCAAGAAGGCTTGTTCCAGGTAAAAGACAGCACCTATAGAATTGTTGAAAATGGTTTGTTGGCCACTCCAACTGAAAATGCGAAAGAATTAAGTGTTTGGGATCCTATGGGGATTTGTTCGAATAAAGTTGTGTATCATTCTTTTGTCAGTAATTCAAAAGATAACTCAAATAACTGTGGTAGTTCGCTTGAGGATGAACATGTTGATGGTTTTAATAAAATAGTGTTTTCAATAACTATTACCAATGGATCCTTAGGTGGCAGCTATAGCTTTTTGAATTTGCGTTATTATGCCAAACCATATCATTATTCTGTTGCTTGGTTTGGGTGTTATAGAACAATTACGCTTTCGACTCATACGGCATGCGACTATTATGCGAATAACACATGGAAACGTCATGATAATACATACAGCTACGAAACACCAAGCACGGTTTCCAGTCTTGAAAAAAACATAAAATTTTTCACTAATTCAATAATTCAGGATGTGCATATTGGAGGTACGGATAGCTATGCAAGGACTGCTGATGCAGGAAAAGTTCATTTCAAGTGTAATGTAGGTATATTAAATATGCAATAATATGCGTTTCATCGGTTTAACTCTAAGTCTGTTCTTGCTTATCTCCAATGTATTTGGACAGGTTAAAATTAACATTGGATATTCAAAACAAATACAAAAGGAGATGTCTCAATTTGATCGTGGATATCCTGGCTTCCATGTTGCGGTGGATTATGGCCTGACTAACTGGTGTTATACTGGGATTTTTGTCGGCTATGGCCTACATCGTTCCTATGTGTCTATTGGTGGTTTTGTTCAAGAGGACGGCTCTCAGTCAGAATTGGTTTTCGATGGTAAAGTTGGTGTCAATTATTACCATTATGGTGTTGGTTTGGAGTTGCATCCCTTGTCCATCTGGTTCCCTGACTTTAATCTCGTGGATATCTATGGACGAGGCGAACTGGGCGGAAGAACTGTCACTGAAAAATATACACCACAGTTCACAGATACGAACTATTGTGAACCGATAAGAAGCGATTTTTGTTATCGCGGCGGTATAGGAGTGGCGATCAACCCGACAAGCCATGTGGGCATTTTTTACGAGTTGGTGTATGATAATCTGAACAAAATCTATAGAATTGAGGCCGACGAATATCTTATTAAGCCCATCCATCGGTTTGGAATTACGGTCCGTCTATGAAAAGAATGCTGATTGTCCTGTTTTTTGCAGTAATGGAACTCGTTTCATGCCGTAAACAGGTTGCCGATTACAAATATCCCGACTTTGAACCGATACCCACATTGAACGCTGTGTTTCAGAGAGGGGAGCCTATAATGGTCCACCTGACACTGGCCCAGCGTCTCGAGGCTGTCCATCCTATGCCTTGCTCAAACGCCGAGGTCTTGCTCTATAAAGACGGACTATTTGAAGAACGTCTGAATCACGAAACAAATGGCTTATACACAGGATCAACCCTCGCGGAGGCCTTGCATGAGTATTCCTGCAAGGTAATTGTTCCGGGTTTCGACACACTTTTTGCTACTACCCAAGTCCCGGAACAACCAGTAGTAAGGGATGTTACCATCATTGAAAATGCGACCGTGGACTCCGATGGCAATGCTTGTCCCGCCATCTTGTTCGCGTTCAAAACTCAACCCCGTGAGCAACTTTATTATCAAAGCACTATCGATGCTGTTTTTGTATGTGACTACTATACAAAAGGAGTGCTTTGCTATTCCTCCTGCGCCTCGGGAACGATGAACAACTCCATTAATACCGATGACCCCGTGCTGCTAAATGAAGGCTCCGATTTGCTCCTGTTCAGTAACGAGATTATCAATGACACCATTTACACCATGAAGGTGAATGCCTTTTTCAATGGTCATTCCCATGCTTCATACGGATGTGGTGATGATGTCGTTGCGGATTCCATTGTACGCACAGGCTATGTCGTGGTCAAAATGAGCGGTCTCTCAGAGTCGTGCTATCGTTATCGTAAAAGCCAAGAGGCATACCAGGCGCCAGACGCTTACAGCAACCTGTTTCTGGGCGCTGTCGAACCACTGAACCTTTACAGCAACGTGGAGAACGGCAGAGGGGTTTTTGCCGCCATTGCTCCCGTGATTTGTGACACAGTGTTTATCCACTAAAAACTGTCGGATTATGAAAAGACTTTTTCTTGTGATAATTCTGATGTCTTCGTTTATTGTCCATGCCCAACAGAAACACCTTTTGGGTTTCGTCCATGACGTTGGCGATGGGGAAAGTGTCATCGGGGCCAATGTATATCTTCACGACCGCAGTAGAGGCGTGGCTACCGATCAAAAAGGCTACTTTAACATTGCTGTTCAACTTCCAGCCGCATTATGCGTCTCCTGTATCGGCTATGCAGACACCTGCTTCACTGTCAACAGCGCTCCCGAACAACCCATTCACATTGCTTTGCGTCCTTTGGCCGAAACCTTGAATGTCATCGAAGTGAAAGCTGAAAGGATCGAGAGGCAAACGTTCAACATGTTGACACTCAACTCGAAAAGAATAGAGCAGTTGCCTATCATCGGGAGCCGTCCCGACATCATCAAAGCCGCTCAACAGCTGCCAGGCATCGAGTCCGCTACCGAGGCTTCTAGTTTGATGATTGTGCGCGGCGGAAATCCAGGCGAAAACCTTTATTTGCTCGACAATGTACCATTGATTTATGTCAACCACTTGGGTGGTTTCATGTCGGTGTTCAATTCCGAGATGATCAATACAATGGATATCTACAAGGGAGGGTTTCCGGCTCGTTTTGGCAGCAAACTTTCATCTATCGTGGACCTCACCTCTAAAAGAGGCGATCCCTCTCGGCTTAAAGGCACGCTCAGCGCTGGCTTGACAGACATGGCCTTCGCCGTGGAAGGTCCCGGTGGATTGAACAATTCCAGTTTTATTGTCACTGGACGAAAAACAGTCACTGAGGCCTTGCTTTTTGTCCTTAGCCAAATCAGCAGAGACTCTGGGGCTCAAGACAACAGCATTGTCTATGGTTTTCATGATGTCAATGCGAAATACACCTGGAACCATGATGCCAAAAACACGTTGGTGTTCAACCTTTATGAAGGTGACGACTACCTCCGCATTTGGAAGAACGAAGACAGCGGCTTAGGCAAGGAACGCAACAGCATTTCAAATATTTGGGGTAACTATCTCATCTCGGGCCAGTGGAACAGCGCCATCAATTCAAGATTGTTTTCTTCCAACACCTTGTCGTTCACACATTATCGTCTCAAAAACAAACTGAAGACTCATGTGGTCAATCTGATCGACACCACTGATTTTTTTAGTAAGGGAGTCTCAAGGGTTGGTGACCTTTCGCTGCGTTCCGACTGGAAACTATTCGCGTCCAATGCATTGACGCTTGAGTGCGGTGTGCAGTCTTCCTTTCTGACCTATCAACCCAATCATTTTTTCAGCAGTAATATTTCAAGTGTTTTTTCCGACATTTCTAGGGTGTTCGAAAATTCGTTTTATCTCGACAACAAACTGATGTTCGGCTCTTGGGCGGATGGTTCGCTGGGTTTGAGGATCTGTAGTTATGTCAATGGTGATTATCATCATTTTTCTTTGGAGCCACGATTGAGGTGGAGCTTTCATATCGCCCAAACTTCTATCAATCTCACTGCGACCAGGGTCACGCAAAATTCCCATCTGATGATGACGCCTGGCTCCATCATGAACAATGAGATTTGGATTCCTGCTGATGGACGTGTGCATTCGGCGTGGTCAGACCAGGTCTCGATAGGCTGGCAGCGTGGCTTCCATGACGGTCATATCAACGTGCAGGTCGATGCTTATTGCAAATTGCTCAATGATTTGGCCACTTATCGCGAAGGTGCTAGTATCTTAGTAGGTGACTCGGATTGGCACAGCAAAGTGGAGAGCGGAGGAGAAGGGAAATCGTATGGCATTGAGACCTTAATCAAGTTTGATTATGGCACCATCGGTGGTTATCTGGGTTATACCTATTCGCACACCACACGCCAATTTAATCATATTAACAATGGCAAGGAATATGTCTTTGAATATGACCGACCGCATTCGGTCAACTTCAATTTGAACTACAAATTGGACGAGAAATGGTCGTTCAGTGCTTTGTGGACTTTTCATACTGGTTTACCTTTTACACCTGTTGTAGGTGTGCAAAATGTTCCCGTCATCACTCCCGACGGAGAGGTGTATTTCGAAGAGGCAAATATCTATGGCGAGCGCAACAGTGAACGTATGCGCGATTATCATCGGCTTGACTTGTCGGCACACTGGAAAACGGTGGATAAGAAAGGCCGAAACGCTGAATGGACTTTCTCCGTTTACAACGCATATTGTCGTCTAAATCCATATTATTATTTCTATGGCGATAAAAACGGTGATCCTATTAGTTGGGGTCGTTATCCCGATGACCCAGCATTGCTTTGGCAACGGTCCTTTTTCCCGCTGATTCCTTCGTTTAGTTACAAGGTTTGGTTATGATACAATCTAATATAGTTTACAATGCTGCAAAGATATAAAAAAAGCCCGCTGTTAGCGGGCTTGTAGTCTCTCCGGGATTTGAACCCGAGTTACCAGGATGAAAACCTGACGTCCTGACCAGACTAGACGAAGAGACCATCCGTCATTTTTGACGCTGCAAAATTAGATAAAAAAATGATACCTCCAACAAAAACTACCGAAAAATTTTTATTCAAATGTGAATGAAAGTTGTAACTGATTGTTTTTCAGTGCTTCAAGCGGAGAGTTGTATAAGAATTCCATGGATAGCTGGTCGGTCTTCAACAGGTTGAGCAATCCGAAACTGGCTTTGAGTTCCACACCCATCTTGAACCATTGGTTGTAAATGTCGTAACCGGCACCGACCTCCAAGGCCACGTCGCTAAAGCCAATTTGCACCAACCCGGGAACACCGTTGGAGTACATGTGTTTCTCCGTTCCGCTGAGGTACATCTTGTAGTTTACACCACCGATGAGATAGGCACCGATGTTGTTGTAGCGTTTTGAGCGGTATTTGACATGCAACGGCCATTCAAAAAACACGGCACCACGGTCCTTCGACTCTTCAATAAAGATGTTGTCATAGTTGTCAACCATCACGTATTCAATGGTTTTAAAGGCTCCCAAGGTGAGTGTGGGTAAAAAGCGTAGATTGAAATAATCGCTGATTCGCAAGTCTCCGATGACGCCTACGGAAAAACCAGGACCTATGTTGCTTTCAACGCTTCTGATGCGATAGGTGTCGTGGGTGCCCACAACAGATGCCGGGAGGGTGGTGGTGCCATCGTGGGTTTCGAATTGATAACTGTCCTTGAGGTTGAGATTATAGCCCATCATGTTGAATCCGAGCAAGAAACCGAAGTGATACGGAGCGGCATCGTATGTCTGGAGATACATGACCTTTCTCCTTTGTGCCTGGGTCTCAGTCAGGCAAGCAAAAGTCAATGCCAGGAGAAGGAAGATGGATAGTGTCTTTTTCACGGTGTTCATGTTGATACGTCATAACGGAAAATGGCGTCTTTTTATTGTGTGTCTATGTCGTTTTTTCTACGTTTCCGGTGTATAAGGTGGCAATGCCGCTGCTGAGCGTTTGCCTTTTGATGTGGCGTAGGCCGGCGACTTCAAGAAGTCGGGTGAATTCTTCGGGATTGGGGAAAGCAGCTACAGATGCCGGAAGGTAGGTGTAGGCGGTGTTGTTCTTGGAAACGGTTTGCCCGATGCGGGGCAACAGGTGGTTGAAGTAGCATCGGTAGGGGATTCGAAACAGGTTTTGGGGTTGGGAGAACTCCAGGATCGCCAGGATGCCGTGGTCTTTGGTAACCCGCAGCATCTCCTGTAACCCTTGTTCGAGATTGCTGAAATTGCGTACGCCAAAACTCACCGTTACCGCATCGAAGCTGTCGTCGTCGAAGGGGAGGGCGGAGGCATCGCCTGTCAGGAGGTGGATGCGCTCCTCCAGTTTCTTTTTTGCGACTTTCTTCTTTCCGATCTCAAGCATTTTTTCGGAAAGGTCGATGCCGGTGATGCTGGCTTGAGGATGGTCTTTGGCCAGTTGGATGGCTTGGTCGGCGGTTCCAGTGGCCACATCGAGGATGGACAGGGGGCGTTGGCGGGTGATGGCTTGGGAGAGCCTTTTGCGCCATCGCTTGTCGATGTTGAGCGACAGCAGATGGTTCAGCTGGTCATAATGGGGCGCGATGTCGTCGAACATCGTGGTGATGGTGTGCTGGTCAGTCATTGCCGATACAGAGCCGTTGGATTTCCCGTTGGAATCGGCTTTTGTCGATAGGCACCACGCCTGCCGACTCGCAGACCAATCCTCCGGCGATGTTCGATAAGAACGCGATGGTTTCTGGGGCCATAGGTAATGCTTTCCCTGAGGCGATACATAAGGCGGCCACGCTTAACACGGTGTCACCGGCTCCTGACACGTCAACGATGTTCCTGGGAAGTGCGGGAAGGTGATGGAAAACATGGTCATGAAGCATCGTCACGCCTTTCTCGGAGAGGGTGACCATCAGGTATTCGCAGCCGATTTTGCTTTGGAGCGTGGCCATGGCCAGTTGTAGCTCCTCCGGGGTCTCGGCGGTCACGCCGAGACCCTCGCGGAGTTCTTTGGCATTGGGTTTGAAGAGCGTCACGCCTTGGTAGGCGAAGAAGTTCTTCTTCTTGGGGTCAACGACTACGGGAACACCTTGCTGTTGGGCCAGGTCGAGGAGGGCCGCGATCGTCTTCTCTGTGAGGACGCCTTTGTTGTAGTCCTGAAGGATGACAACATCGAAACGTTCCGCTGACATGGCCGTTTTGATGACGTTCAACAGGTCGTCATGTTCTTCTCCAGTGAGATCGAAGGTGTCTTCTTCGTCGATGCGAAGCACTTGCCGGTCGCCGTTGAAGATGCGGTGTTTGACAGTGGTCATGCGGGTTGCGCTTAGGGCAAAGCCATCGGTGTCGAGTCCCGACTGATGCATCAGTTTGAGGAGCAACTCACCGTTGCCGTCGTTTCCGATGACGGAGCAGAGGATAGGCTTTGCTCCCAGGGCTTTCAGATTGAGCGCCACGTTGGCGGCACCACCCAGGCGCGCGAATCTTTTCTTCACGTTGACGATGGGCACGGGGGCCTCGGGCGACATGCGTTCCACCACACCTTCCGTGTAGGTGTCGATCATCACGTCACCGACGACCAGCGCTTTCAACCGAAAAAAACGCTCAATCAATTCCGCATTTCGCATTCCGCATTCCGCATTTAATGCAACTTGGCCAAGGCGGCTTTGATACGCTTCACCGCTTCGATAAGCTTGTCCTCAGAGGTGGCGTAGGAGAGACGGATGCAGTCGTCGTTGCCGAAGGCGTTACCAGCCACGCAGGCTACATGGGCATTGTAGAGCAGCCACATGCAGAGGTCGTCGCTGCCCTTGATGACGGTCTCGCCGTCGGTCTTGCCGTAGAACGACTTCATCTCGGGGAACACATAGAAGGCACCGGCGGGGGTGTTGCACTTCACGCCTGGGATCTCGTTGAGCAGTTTCACGAAGGTGTCGCGGCGGTGACGGAAGGCGGCCAGCATGTCCTGGATCTCCTTGGAGTTCTCGGGGCAGAGTTCCATGGCCTTCACGGCAGCGGCTTGAGCGATGGTGCAGATGCCGGAGGTGATCTGGCCCTGGATCTTGTTGGTGGCCTTCACGATGGCTTGAGGAGCGGCGATGTAGCCGATGCGCCAACCTGTCATGGCATAGCCTTTGGCCACACCGTTGACGATGACGAGACGGTCCTTCAGGAAGTCGAACTGTCCCATGCTCTCGTGCTTGTGTTCGTATTGGATGAACTCGTAGATCTCGTCAGAGATGACGATGATGTTGGGGTATTTCTTCAGCACTTCTGCGATGGCGGTCAGCTCGGCTTTGGTGAAGACGGAGCCGCTAGGGTTGCAGGGGGTGTTGATGAGCAGGGCCTTGGTCTTTGGGGTGATGGCCTTCTCCAGTTGTTCGGCAGTGATCTTGAAATCATGGGCCATGTCGCTCTTCACGATGACGGGAACGCCGCCGCTCAGCTTCACCATTTCGGGGTAGGAGACCCAGAACGGTGCCGGGATGATGACTTCGTCACCGTCGTTGACGATGGCCAGCAGTACGTTGTTGATGGCCTGCTTGGCACCGTTCGAGACGAGGATGTCGGTGTCCTTGTAGTCCAAGCCGTTGTCGCGTTTCAGCTTGTTGGCGATGGCCTTGCGGAGGGCAGGCGTGCCAGGGACGGGCGGATAGTGCGTGTCGTTGCCGTTGATGGCGTCGATGCCGGCTTGCTTGGCTGATACGGGGGTGTTGAAGTCGGGCTCGCCGATGCTCAGGCTGATAACGTCGATGCCTTGGGCCTTCAGCTCACGGCTTTTGTTGGTCATGGCCAGCGTTGCGGATTCGGCCATGTTCAAAACTCTGTTCGAGAGGATGATTTCACTCATGATTTATTGATGATTTAAAGATTTCAATATTTAAAGATGAAAAGATTTAAGGACTGCAAAGTTACGATAATTCCGCATTCCGCATTCTGCATTCCGCATTTATTTGTACTTTTGCGAAAAATCTAAACATTATGGGTTTCTTTTTCAACAGAAAACTGAAGATGAAGGAGTTGGAATGGCGTATGAAAGCCAGGGCGGAGATGCGCATTGCAACGGCCAAGATGACTACGCCGCTTAAGATCCAGGCCTGCGAGCGACTCTTGCTGTTTCTGGAACGCTCCCAACTTCCCGTGCTTGTAAAACGTGTCTATGTCCAAGGCATGGCGAAGGACACCTTCCATATCGCCCTGCTTCAGAACATAGAAGATGAGTTCGAACACAATATGGCGCAGCAACTTTACGTTTCTGATGCGACATGGGACGCGGTGAAACGGTCCAAGGAGGAACTCGTCGGCCAGATCAACACGACGTTTGACAAGGCCGAGAACGACACGGATGTCGCCATCATCGCCCAAGCCCTGGTGGCCTTGCCCAATCCCTTCGTGGAGCAGGCGATCGCTGAGTTGAAAAAAGAATATAATGTAATCTGATAGAGAAATGAAGTTTACTGCCTCGCAAATTGCAGCCTTGTTGGGCGGCACCGTGGATGGAGATCCGAATACCGAGTTGTGGAATGTGGCTAAGATAGAGGAAGGTGCGCCAGGTATGCTGAGCTTTCTGGCCAATCCGAAATACACTTCCTACATCTATGAAACCCAATCGTCGGCGGTCATCGTCAACGATAGTTTTGTTCCGGAGAAGCCCGTCGCGGCTACTTTGATCCGTGTACAGGATGCATACGCTTCTTTTGGGAAGCTGCTGTCGTTCTATGACCAGATGACACAGCAAAAGGAGGGCATCTCTTCGTTGGCCTTTGTGTCTGCTTCAGCGCAATGTGGCGACAACCTCTATCTTGGGGAATTTGCCTTCATCGGAGAGCATGCTCGCATCGGCAACGATGTCAAGATCTACCCTCAAGTCTATGTAGGTGACGGTTGCGTCGTCGGCGACGGCACCACGCTCTACCCCGGGGTCAAGTTGTACCGCAACACTGTGGTGGGCAAACGTTGCATCCTTCACGCAGGTGCGGTCATCGGTGCCGACGGCTTCGGCTTTGCGCCACAGGAGGATGGACATTATGAGAAGATCCCGCAGGTGGGCAATGTGGTGATCGACGACGATGTGGAGATTGGTGCCAACACCACCATCGACCGTTCCACCATGGGTTCCACTCGTATCCATAAGGGTGTCAAACTCGACAATCTGGTGCATCTGGCGCATAATGTCGAAGTAGGGGAGAACTCCGCCTTGGCCGCCCAGGTCGGGGTCAGCGGCTCAACACATCTCGGCAAGAACTGCGTGGTGGGTGGACAATCGGGCTTCGTGGGTCATCTGCATATCGCTGACGGCTCCAAATTCGGGGGTCAGTGTGGCGTGATGGGCGACATCAAGGTGGAAAACCAGGAGTTCATGGGGACCCCGATCCAGCCTTTGCGCCAATACCTGGTGGCAAACGCCCGTTTCCGTCATATCGATGAGATGGCGCGCAAGTTGGATGCGCTCGAAAAAGAGCTTAAGGAACTCAAATCCAACCTTTGATCTTGTAATAGCTTAAGGCCGTGTATTCGCGGAGACAGGTGATCTCCATGGTGAGATAATTCCAGAAATTGTAGCGGATCTTGGTGCTTCTCACCGCTGGGATGATCTTGTTGCCTTTGAGTTCCCGTGAGGTAACGGACAGGTCGAAATCCACCGTGGCTTCATGGGCGGCGATGCCTTTGATATGCCGGAAACCGACTTTCTCCATGCTCTTCACCGCCCTTTTGAGATGCGGGGTAGAGGTGACAACCAGCAAGTGCTTCGAGGTCAGTTGTGGGCACTCCTCCATCATCCCCAATGCCTGTGCCCGGGTGTTACCGCCTTGGGTCATGAAGCTGATGTCGGAGGACGGAACACCGCTTTGGACCAGATAACGGCGCATCTCTGCATGGCAGAGGCTGTCTTGGGGATGGGCGATGATGACAGGCAAATGGTATTTGTTGGCGTATTCGGCGGTGTAGTACAATCGCATGAGGTTGCCCCTCGAGGGCATCCCAGCGCCACCGAACATCACCACCACGTCAGGGTCAAACGACGGCTCTTCCTTGCCGACGACGCCAAGGTTGTAGTGCATGTAGTAGGGCAATGGCGTCAGGGCAAGCAACAGCATCAGGAAAAAGAATATCCCCAATGCCATAAAAAAACCGCGAATCACCTTGATCCATCCTTTTTTGGCCCCATTCTTGTTCATGTTAGCTGACTTTTAAAAATGTAAAGATAGTACTTTTAAGAACTACAGGGCCTATTTTTTTTGTTATTATGAAAAATTCCCTATCTTTGCCCGTTTTTCTTGAGGTATTTTCGACTCAAGTTTTGTTTTATGGAAGAAAAACAGCGTACTTTAAGGCGAAAGATCAGTGTCACGGGAGCCGGACTCCATACGCGACAGTGCGGTACTTTGACCTTCAATCCCGCACCGGTCAACACGGGTATCCGTTTCCGCCGCATTGATCTCGAAAGCCGGCCTATCATTGAGGCCGATGTTGACAATGTCATCGACACGACTAGAGGAACCACCCTGGGAAAAGGTGGGGTCAAGATATATACCGTTGAACATGTACTGGCTTCCCTGAGAGGCATGGGCATCGATAACGTATTGATCGATATCGATGTGGAAGAGATGCCCATCATGGACGGCTCCGGCAAGGAGTTCGTCAAAGTGCTGAAGGAAGCGGGCATCGTGGAACAGAACGCTTATCGCGACTACTATGTCATCAAGGAACCGATCTCCTATCGTAATGAGGTCTTGGGTATCGAACTCTCCATCGAGCCTTGCGATTCGTTCCAAGTGGATGTCACCGTAAAATACAATACAAAAGTCCTTGACAAACAGAGCGCTTCGTTGCACAACTTGAAGGATTTTGAAACGGAGATCGCGCCTTGCAGAACCTTTGTGTTCCTCCATGAGTTGGAGACCCTGTTGAGCCGTAACCTCATCAAAGGCGGCGATCTGACCAACGCCATCGTGTTCGTCAACAAGAACGTCTCCTCCGAGGAATTGGACCACATTGCGGCTTTCTTCAAGAAACCCAAAGTGGAAGTCAAGGAGGGCGGTATCCTCAACAACGTGGATCTCTATTTCGACAACGAACCTGCGCGTCACAAGTTGCTGGACGTCATCGGCGACCTTACCTTGGTGGGCAAACCCATTAAAGGGCATGTGACTGCCTATAAACCTGGACATTTCTCCAACACAGCCTTCGCCCGCAAGATCAAGCATACGATGCTCCAAGAAGATTAAAACAGATACCTATGAACCAGCCGCTCGCCTATATCCATCCGAATGCCCGCATCGCGGAAGATGTCAAAATTGAACCCTTTGCTTGGATCGGAGAGGATGTCGAGATCGGCTCTGGCACCTGGATTGGACCGAATGCGACCATCATGGACGGCGCCCGTATCGGGAAAAACTGCAAGATCTTTCCCGGTGCCGTGATCTCGGCGATACCCCAGGACCTGAAATACAAAGGCGAGACAACCTATTGCTATATCGGCGATGGCACCACCATCCGCGAATCGGCTGCCATCAACAAGGGTACCGCTGCCAGCGGCAAGACCGTCGTGGGCAAAAACTGCCTGCTGATGGCCTTTACCCACGTGGCGCATGACTGCGTGGTGGGGGACAACGTCATCATGGCCAATGCGGCGACCTTGGCGGGGCATATCACCGTTGACGACTGGGCCATCCTGGGCGGTCTCGCTGCCGTGAGCCAGTTTTGCCGCATTGGGGCGCATGTCATGATCTCTGGCGGCGCCATGATCAACAAGGACATCCCTCCGTTTGTCAAGACGGGTACGGGTTATCCAGTATCCTACGCCGGAGTGAACTATATCGGCTTGGGTCGCCGAGGCTATTCCAAGGAACGCATCAACGCCATCCAAGATGTCTATCGGGTGATCTATAGCGCTGGCATGAACGTGTCACAGGCTGTTCAGTACATCAAGACCAATCTGCCGTCGTCTGAAGATGTGGAGCTGATTGTGAAATTCATTGAGAATTCCAAGCTCGGTATCATGAAAAATACCGTTGGAGAATAACCTCCCTGTACCATTGGTCAAGCAGTTTTCCCACGGATTCGTAGCCGTATCGTTCCATCACACGGTTCCGGAGCTGTTGTGGATCATAGTGTGGGTAGGTCTGGCAGCACCGTGCCATGGCCTCAGCCAGGGCTTGGGTGTCGTCTTTGGGGACCAGGATGCCGTTCTGCTCGTCGATGATCTCCGCAATGCCGCCTACCTGTGTGCTCACCACTGGTAATCCGCAGGCCAAGGCTTCGAGAATCACCACGGGCATGTTCTCGTAATGGCTCGAAAGGACCAGGAAATCGCCCGAGGCCAGGGCATCGACAAGGTGCTGTCCCTGTAGCAGCCCCGTAAATTCAACGCAATCCTCCAGCTGCAACGTGGCGGCCTTGGCTTTCATCGCCTCAAGGTCCATGCCTTCGCCGATGAGCGTTGCATGGAAGGCAGTCCCTTTGTCTTTCATGAGTCTTAAGGCTTCCAGCAGGCCGCTGATATTTTTCGACTTGTCCTCGAAACAGCTGATGTGGATGATCTCAGGGATCTCGTTGTGGTGGGGGAGGGGGTGGAAGAGGTTGAGGTCAACGACGTTAGGCAGGGTAACGTAGTGAGAATTTCTCAGGCCGTGGGATTGCATGGCTTGTGCCAGGTTCTCGGTCACCGTGGTCACCATGCCGGCGTTGCGGACGACGATGCGGGTGACCCATCTCCGCAGGACCCCGTGGAAGTCGTTGCCAGGAAGGTAACGTGACCAGTGTTCGGTGACGAGATAAGGCGTTTTGTGAAAGAGCTTCTGTAGATAGGCGATGAAGCCCATACGAGTCAGCACATGCACATGGATTCCGTCGGGCTTGCCCGCCAGTCTCAAGCCTTTCCTGCAGGCCTGGTAGTAACGCCAGGCCGAGCTGAGCCGACCTTGCTTCTTATAATAGATTCGGATCGTATCCACCCCGTTTTCCGTGGAGCGGTCGATTTCGTATTTGGAACGTGCTTGCTCATCGGGATGGACATACACCACCGAGATGTCGTTGTAGCGCGCGGCGGCTTCGGCATGACGCTGTACAAACAACCCGAACATCGGGTCGTATTTGTGCGGATACCATCGTGCCAGGAAAACGATCTTCATCGCATGTCGATGATTTCAACATCCGGATAGGCTTTCTCGTCGAAGGCGAAGAACCCTTTGGGGAAGTCCTGGTCGAACTTGAGCTCCGTGATATTCAGGAGGAGTTTGACGCCTTCGTCCACTTCGATCTCCAGTTGTTTCAGTTCGCCTTTCTTGTCGAGGATGGGGGTGACTCCCGAGCCGTCTCGTTCAAGGTCGTCGAGTACCGTATAGGGGTTGTCATCGTCGGTGGCTTGGCCTACCATCACTTCCTCTTCTTCCACGATATAGTGCCAGGTGGTCTTTCCGTCGGAGATGGCGTGTTGGTCTTCCATGATGACTTTATAGGCACCGTCTTGAAAGTAGGCGATGCCTTTTTTCGCTTCTTCGGAGTCGCTGTTGTCACCTAAGGTTTGGTAGGTGAAGCTCACCTCCAGGTTCTTGTGGCTTCTGATGGACTGGGCGAGCTTTTTGATGGCGTTGCTGTCGTTCTGGGCATGGGCGATGCCGAAGGCAAACACCAGAAGGATGCCCGCGATGATGGAGCGTTGCTTTTTCATATTCCTTGATCTTTGAGCTCGAGATCCTTCAAAATCTGTTCCAAAGCGAACTCGTTGGCGACTTTTACCTCACGTGCCTTGGAGCCGGAGAAAGGACCGAGGATGCCGGCGGCTTCCAGTTGGTCGATGATACGGCCTGCGCGGTTGTAGCCGAGCTTGAGTTTGCGTTGGATCATGGAAGTGGAACCTTGTTGGGTCTGCACCACGATACGGGCAGCGTCCTCGAACAGCGGGTCGCGTTCGTCGCCGTCTTCGAAGTCGCCGTCACCGCCGCCTTCACCTTCGTCCGGTACCTCGGGCAGCAGGAAGGGCGCGCTGAAGCCGCGTTGCTCGCCGATGAAGCTGGTCACCTCTTCCACTTCGGGGGTGTCGATGAAGGCACATTGCAGACGCACCATGTCGTTACCCGTGGAGAGCAGCATGTCGCCGCGGCCCACCAGTTGGTTGGCGCCGCTTTGGTCGAGGATGGTCTTGGAGTCCACTGCCGAGATGACACGGAAGGCGATACGGGCGGGGAAGTTGGCCTTGATGGAACCTGTGATGATGTTGACTGAAGGACGCTGGGTGGCGATGATGAGGTGGATGCCGATGGCACGGGCTAGCTGGGCCAGACGGGCGATGGGGGCTTCCACGTCGCGGCCTGCCGTCATGATGAGGTCGGCGAACTCATCGACGACGAGCACGATATAAGGTAGGTAGCGATGGCCTTCCGTGGGTAGCAGACGGCGTGCCTTGAACTTGTCGTTGTACTCGATGATGTTACGGCACTGGGCGGCCTTCAGCAGGTCGTAGCGCTGGTCCATCTCGATACAGAGGGAGTTGAGGGTCCGCACCACCTGCTTCACGTCGGTGATGATGGCGTCTTCCGAATCCGGCAACTTGGCCAGGTAATGGCGTTCGATGCGGTTGTATAGGGTAAGCTCGACCTTCTTGGGATCGACCATGATGAACTTCAGGTCGGAGGGATGCTTGCTGTAGAGCAGCGAGGCGATGATGGCGTTCAAGCCGACGGATTTACCTTGTCCAGTGGCACCAGCCATCAGGATGTGGGGCATCTTGGCCAAGTCGAAGACGTAGGTCTCGTTGGAGATGGTCTTGCCAATGGCGCAAGGCAAGGCGAATTTGTTGTTCTGGAACTTCTCAGAGGCGAGAACGCTCTTCATGGAGACCGTCTCGGGCTTTTTGTTCGGGACTTCGATGCCGATGGTGCCTTTGCCTGGGATGGGGGCGATGATACGGATGCCTAGGGCGGCGAGGCTCAAAGCGATGTCGTCTTCCAGGTTCTTGATCTTGGAGATACGCACGCCGGCGGCGGGGACGATCTCATACAAGGTGACGGTAGGACCGATGGTGGCTTTGATCTTGTCGATCTGGATGCCGTAGTTCCCCAAGGTCTCCACAATCTTGTTCTTGTTGGCTTCCAACTCCTCGCTGCTGACCTCGGCGCGTTTGTCGCCATAGTCCTTGAGCAGGTCGAGGGTGGGGAACTTAAAGTCGCTGAGTTCGTAGTGCGGGTCAAACGGGGTGTCGATGGTATGGTGTTCCTTCCCGTCAACGATGGTTTTCTCGACGGGGGTCTTCTCGACGACCAGTTCCACGTTGTCCGTGGTATTCACCACTTCGATGGGTGTGTTTTCGGCAGGTTTGGCTTTCGTGACGATGGTCTTTTCGGGTTGGACCACGGGTTCGAAGCCGTCGTCAGCAGGTTCCGGGTGGTCAAGTGTCTCGGCGAGATTGCCTTCGCGGAAGCTGTTTTCGGTAGGCTTGTGGATTACCGTGATGGGCGGTAAGTCGTCGTCGTCGATATCGTCGAAGTCGTCAGGGGTAACCTCTGGATCTTCTTCATCTTCAATGCTATCCACAAACTCATCGTTTTCCGTTTTCCGTTTTCCGTTTTCCATTAACCTCATCGCCCTGCGTTCCTTGCGTCGTTCGTTCCATTGGCGGATGGCGTCGATGTTGAGGTTGTATTCAAAGAGGAGGTAGAGGAGGAAGACCAGCACGATGGTGAGGATCACCCCGGATTTGCCCATGAAGTTAAAGATCTTGGCATTCAGGAACTCGCCGACAGCGCCACCGAAGATCTCGCATGCCTTGTTGGGGGCGACGAAGTGGATGAAGGCGAAGAGCAGGGGAAGCCAAACCAGCGACATGATCGCGAACTTCCAGATGTTCCACATCTTGATCTTTGACCTAAAGGTGAGATGCAATCCGATGATGGTCAGCAGGTAAACGAAAAAGAAGGCGCCGATGCCGAATGATTCTTTGACAAGGATTTGCGAAAGGAAGGCGCCGAATTTGCCAGTGATGACATCGACTTGGATGGCTTTGTTGAACAGCATGGTTCCGGTCTCTTCGTAGGAACCGCTGAAATAACTCACGAAGAAGGAGATCAGGGAGATTGCGAGGAAAAAGGCGATGCAAAGCACTACGAAACCGATGCCGTAGCGGATGCGGGGATCGGGTTCGCCTGAACGTTTTTCTTTGGTTTTCTTGGGCTTCTCTGTCTTTTCGGACTTTTTCTTTTCCGGAGCCCTTTTCTCTAAAGCTTTCTTGGGTCCTTCCACCTTCTTTGGGGCGTCGGGATCGTTGATGATCAGGTTCACTTTCTCTTCAGGGGCCGGTTTGGGCTTGAAGGTGTTTTCTCGTATCTTGTTTTCAGCCATCGCTAGTCTTATTTAGGGATTCTGAACATTCGGTTCCAGCGGATGCCGCCGTTGACCTTGTCCATGGAGAGCCAGACGAACACGGCCTTGCCGACGATATGGTTCTCGGGAACGAAGCCCCAGTAGCGGGAGTCGGCGGAGTTATGGCGGTTGTCGCCCATCATCCAGTAGTAGTCCATGGCGAAGGTATAGCTATCGGCGGGTTGTCCGTCGATGAGGATCTGGTCGCCTTTGACTTTGAGGTCGTGGAGTTCGTAGGCGTGGATGATGCGTTCGTAGAGTGGCAGGTTTTCCAGGGTGAGTTTCACGGTCTGGCCTTTTTGTGGGATCTCGAGGGGACCGTAGTTATCGACGTTCCATGGGAAGAGGTCGGGACGGTGCGGGAAGATCTCGGGACGCAGGTCGGTGCCGGCGGGGGAGATGTTGCGTTCCACCGAGGTGATGAAGGCGAGGCCACGGAGTTCTTCGGCCACCTTCTCGCTGATGTGGAGGATGGCTTCGTTGGCGTTGGCGCCGCGATAGACCTCCGTGATGTTGTATTTGTCGAGGATGCGTTTGTTGATGCCGTTGCCGGTGGTGGTGACGGTATAGCTGAACTGCATGTTTTCGGGTTGGAAGCCCACTACGCCGTTGATATGGACGATGCCGTCGATGATTTCAAGTTTGTCGCCAGGCATGCCGATAAGGCGTTTCACGTAGTTCTCGCGTTTGTCCACAGGGTGTGCGATGACGTTGCCAAAGTTACGATGGTCGTTCCATACCTGTTGCCTTCCGTATTCGCGGATCAGGTCGTAATAGCTGACGCTACTTTGGAACTTGTCGCACACGGTGTCGCCGGCGGGATAGTTGAACACGATGGGGTCGTTGCGTTTGATCTTCGAGGTGCCGGGGTAGCGGTGGTAGGGCAGCTTGATCCATTCCAGGTAGGATTTCTTCGTAGTGCTGAAGGGCAGGGTGTTATGGACGAAGGGGAAGGACAGGGGGGTGTTGGGGCGTTTAGGTCCGTAGTGTATCTTACTGACGATCAAGTAGTCGCCGACGCAGAGTGATTTCTCCATGCTGGAGGTGGGGATGGTGAAGGCCTCGAACACGTAGGTACGGATGATGAGGGCGGCGACCACGGCGAACACGATGGCGTCGAACCACTCACGTCCTTTGGATTTCTGGGGTCTTTTGGTCGTGGCGGGATCCTGGTACTTGGCATCTTTCACGATGAGGGGGAAGAAGATGAAGGGCAGGATGGCGGCCATAAACTCTTCCCATACCTTGAAACGGCCAAAGCATTTGCCCAGTTCGATGAGCATGAGGAAGAGCATGAAGACGTTGATATACGGGAAGATGATGAAGAACCACCACCAGAATTTCTTGTGTTTCTTGATGATTTTCAGCAGGACGAAGATGTTGAAGTAGGGGATGAAGGCTTTCCAAGGCTGTTGTCCTGCGGCTTTAAACTGTTTCCATG
The DNA here is from genome assembly GCA_017965765.1 of Bacteroidales bacterium. GTDB lineage: Bacteria > Bacteroidota > Bacteroidia > Bacteroidales > F082 > Limimorpha. The sequence goes on along the minus strand of JAGCPJ010000045.1, from coordinate 10,093 downwards.
TGAATGCGATCGGGATGGTAAACAGGGCGGGAACGAGGAAGATGAATAGTATGAGTGACATGGTATGATAAATGTTTTCAATATTATTTGTAAACGCTCCTATTTAAAATAATAGTGTGCAAAGATACCTATTTTTAGAATAAAATATGTGGTAACCGATTTTTGTTGAAAACTTTTCAAACCATGGTTTTATGGTTGATAGTGTTGAATGGTTTTCATCAGTGATTCAACGATTTCGTTGCGTAGTGATTCAGGTTCAAGCACTTCCAAGTCGGGTCCTTCTTTGAGGATTTCTTGTTTGAAATCGAGGGTTGGGGCGATATAGTATTCAAAATCGGAAAAGTTGGCCTGGGTGTTGATTTCCTTTTGTGATTGGTGTTTGGGAAGGGTTCGAAGTAGCGGAATCATTTTTCCGTAAGCACGAAGGACGATGTGTGCAGGTTTTATTTCTTCGCCGATGAAAACACCGAAATAGTTGTTGAAAAAGGTCTCGGCATCGAAATCAGGATCTAAGATGTAGGTGGATTCTGTTTCTTTGAGTTCGGTCATGCGATCGAGAGCGTAGATGGCCAATTTGTAGCTTTTTCTTTCGCTTTTGCCGAGCAGGTACCAGCGTTGATGGAAGAGTTTTAGACAATAAGGTTCAATGCGTGTGGTGTATGGCTTAGTATCGGTAAATTTCTGGTATCCCATAAGTAGGGTCTGGTGACTTTTGATGGCTGTGATAATGGTATCAAGGTATTCCATCCCTTTGGGAATCTTTTCCAGAACGAGTCGATCCTTGATGGATAGGCTATCGAAAAGCACGTTGTTGACGGTGAGTGTTTGCAGCATCCAGGTTGGGGTGGAGTTGTCTTTGAGCGTTTCTGGGTTGGTGATGTAGTATTGGTTCCGGTTGTCACATTCAATGCAGATACCGAACATGTCGTCAATGGCTTGGCGAAGGCGGTAGAAGGTGGTGCGCGTCAAAGGTTTACCATCATTCAAGTCATTTTCTATCCAAAGGCGTTTGATGTTACTATAACTGATCCGCCTTGCACGCTGGATTGTGTGGACAAGCCAAATATATTGCCTAAAGGTATCGGTTTTTTTCATTTTTGCTTTTTTCTGCAAAAATATAAAAAAAATTATAGGTGTTTCATGTTTTGAAACAGCTTGGGTGTATTTTTGTCATAGAAAAACAGTTGGCGATATGAATTTCTATTATTATATTTGTTGTCGAAAAGACAATCGAAAACTCATTTTCTAGTGCTATGTCCAATATTAAGCTATTTCAAGATAAGAAAATCCGTTCCGTATGGAATGATGAAGAAGAGCAATGGTATTTTGTTCTTGAAGACGTTGTGGAAGCATTGACAGACAGCAAGGATCCCAAACAGTATGTCAAACGAATGAAACTGCGCGATCCCGAACTCGCCAAAGGGTGGGTACAAATTGTACCTACCCTTATTGTGCAAACTGCTGGTGGCCCCCAACGCATGAATTGCTCCAATGTCAAAGGCCTGTTCCGTATCATCCAATCCATTCCCTCTCCTAAGGCGGAGCCATTCAAGCAGTGGCTTGCCCAAGTGGGTTATGAGCGAATGTTGGAAATCGAAAATCCCGAATTGGCACAAGAGCGCATGAAGGAGCTTTACGAAAAGAAAGGCTATCCCAAGGATTGGATTGACAAACGACTTCGGGGTATGGCTATCCGTCAGAACTTGACTGACGAGTGGAAAAGACGTGGCATAGACTCAGAAATGGATTACGCCATTCTGACTGCTGAGATTTCCAAGGCAACTTTTGGAATGACTCCTTCAGAATATAAAGCATACAAAGGCTTGACCAAGAAGAATCAGAATCTCCGTGACCACATGGATGACTTGGAACTGATTTTCACCATGCTTGGCGAACGGGTCACAACTGAGATTTCACAACAAGAAGACCCTGAGACCTTTGAAGAGAGCCGAAAGATTGCCAAGCGTGGCGGAAAAGTAGCCGGTGTAGCGCGGAAAGAAACAGAAAAGGAACTCGGCAGAAGTGTATCAACGTCAAAGAATTATCTGCCAACACAAAACGATTTGGAATTGGAATGAATATTATATCACACATTAGACCAGAGAATTTTGCCGTTCAGACCAATGAAGAACATCAGCAAGGAGTGGCAAGACTTGCTGCCCAATTTGCCACCGTTTTTGGTATGGAAGAATGGGGGCGAGTTTTAGGACTGCTGCACGACAAGGGCAAGGAAAAAAGAGCTTTCCAACAACATATTATTAAAGAAAGTGGATTGGATCCGAATGTGAAGGTCGAAGGTGATTATAGACATGCATACGTTGGGGCAATTATGGCCAAACAATTATTTCCAAAGTTCTACCCACTGATGATTAATGCTATTATGGGGCATCACCGAGGTCTCTATGACGATGGCGATATGAAAGAAGTGATGAAGTCGGAGATGCCCAATGATGTGAATGTTGAGAGAATTGAAGCTCGATTAATCGTTCCTCCTATTGGAAAGCCGCAAGACATCCATCATTTACAACGGATGCTATATAGTTGTTTGGTTGATGCCGATTATTTGGACACCGAGGCTTTCATGCAACCCGAACAAAGTAAACTGCGAGGGAAATATGATTCTTTGGCCATGTTGGAAAAGAAACTCGAGGCATATTTGAGCAGATTGAAGAAAAATGCGCCTGATACAGAAGTGAACAGGATCAGAAATGAAGTCCAACAATGTTGTATTAAAGAAAGCGATAACAAGCCGGGTTTTTTCAGTTTGACAGTCCCGACGGGCGGAGGCAAAACACTTTCATCTGTGCTTTGGGCTATCAAACACGCTGTCAGGAACAATCTGAATCGCATTATCATCGCTATTCCTTACACGAGTATCATTACCCAGACAGCGAGTGTGTTAAGAAATATTTTCGGCGAAGAGAACGTGTTGGAACATCATTCCAATGTTGACAGTTCTAAAGTGAACGACAAAGAGTTGGCGAGCAGAATGAAACTGGCTACTGAAAACTGGGATTATCCTATCATAGTAACCACCAACGTCCAGTTTTTTGAATCCCTATTCAGTAATAAGCCTTCCGATTGTCGCAAGTTGCATAATATTGCGAAAAGTGTCCTGATATTTGACGAGGTTCAAACTTTGCCTATAGCCTTTTTACAACCTATTGTCGATACTTTTAACACTTTGAAAAGAGTATTCGGAACTTCAATCTTGTTTACGACGGCAAGTCAGCCTGTTTTGTCTGGAGAGATAATGGGTGCGAATCCGTTTGTTTCGTTTGAAGGTCTTTCTGAAATCCGAGAAATCATTCCCCAGGAAGCAAGCCTTCACAATCGTTTGCGCCGTGTTGAGATACGCTTTGATGAAGTGCGTAAAAACTATGATGAGATTGCAGAGCAAATAGTGAAGTATCAGCGAGTTTTGTGTATTGTAAACACGCGAAAAGATGCAAAGGAAATCTTCACCCGTTTGCCCAAAGAAGGCATTTGCCTGCATCTATCGAGGATGATGTGTCCTGACCATGTTAGGGATACTATAGCGAAGGTTAAAACGGCACTTATTAATCCTGACAATTCCATTATAAGGGTAGTCGCCACACAGTTGATAGAAGCGGGTGTTGACATTGACTTCCCAGTTGTTTTCCGTCAGGAGGCGGGTCTTGATTCTGTTTTGCAAGCCGCGGGGAGATGCAATCGCGAAGGACGGTTAGATATGGGCGAGACTTTTGTGTTTAGTTTACAGAAGGCCCTTCCGTCCGGCTTTATGACACAAACCAACAATGCTCGTCTTGCAATGGGAAAAGAATTTGATTGGTTTTCACCCGAAGCAATGGAGGCCTATTTCAGGCAGCTATATTCGCGGGTTGATAGTTTTGACAAGTCGAGCATAAAAGATTTGCTCTATAAACCCGAAATGCAGTTTGAAACTGCGGCTTCGGAGTTTCAATTGATTGATGATTACACCACTTCGGTTATCGTGAACTGGAAAAACAGCATGGATTTGGTGGAACGTTTGAAGAAGGAAGGTGTTACGTATTCTCTGATGAAAGCATTGTCGCATTACAGTGTCAATGTTAGGAATAATGACTTGAAGAAACTGACGGATGCTGGTGCCGTTGAAGAGGTTTTGGAGGGTATTTATGTGGTCGGCGACCCGATATTCTACGACAAAGAAGTCGGACTGATTACAGATAATTACTGGTTAGAAGAATCATTAATAATATAAAATATGGAATATCACGACAAAGAGTTTTGTTTGGAAGTATGGGGCCCAATGGCGTGCTTCACCCGACCAGAATTGAAAGTGGAGCGGGTAAGCTATGATGTCATCACACCATCAGCAGCGCGGGCTGTATTTGAGGCTGTCTTCTGGAAGCCAGCCATACGTTGGCAGGTGACGAAGATAGAGGTGCTTAACCCTATCAAATGGACAACTATAAGGCGAAACGAGGTGGGTGCAGTTGCCTCGAAGAACCCGATTTTCATTGAGGACAAACGACAACAGAAGAACTCGCTGCTGCTTCAGGATGTCCGCTATCGGATTTGGGCGAAATTGGAGTTTATTCCCCAATGGAAGCGGAAAGAGACCAAGAATGCCCGAATTGACGAGGAAGAGGCAGAGTTGCTTCGCAAAGACGAGAATCCGGGCAAGTATAACGCGATGTTCGAGCGTCGGGCAAGCAAAGGGCAATGCTTCAATCAGCCTTATCTTGGCACACGCGAGTTTTCGGCTTCGTTCCGTTTGGTGAATCCCGAACAAGAGGATTTGACACCCCCAATAGATGAAAGCCGTGATCTAGGCATTATGCTTTATGATATGGATTTCCAAGGCAATCTCGAAAAACCGGAAGCAATGTTCTATCGAACCAAGATGGAGCACGGAGTGATTATTGTTCCACCCATTAACAGTGAGGAGGTTTTGAGATGATACTGCAAGCGTTATATGAGTATTACAACCGTAGTAAGGATTCGCTTCCCGCTTTTGGACGAGAGTTGAAAGAGATAGGTTTCTTAATCGTTATTGATAAGAACGGCAATTTCGTTAGGTTTGAGGACAGAAGAATAGACAAAAAGCAGGCACAAAAGTTTTTGGTAAAAAAAAGTGTAGGCCGTACAAGTGCTCCAGCAGCCAATTATCTTTATGATAATAGCGCCTATGTTTTTGGTTATTCTGAAAAAGGGGATCCAAAGAAGTGTTTGGAAACATTCAAGGAAAATGTGCAGGCACTTTACGAAGCGTCACCGGACAACGCTGATTTGAAGGCCGTGTATTCTTTCTATCAAAATGACATAAAAGAAGTTTTGGAAAGAATGAAAAAAGATCCATTATGGCCAGAGATTGAGAAGAATCTGAATAAAAAGTATTCAACTTTCTCTTTTCTTATTGAGGGCGATACAAAAATTGTAGCAGAGAAAGAGGAGTTGCTGGATTTGTTGGGCTATGATGATGTTTTTGGAGGAGAACAAATCTGTTTGGTTTCTGGTCAAAGAGGACGAGTGGTTGAAACCACAACCGCAACGATGATTCCAGGAAGTCAGGCAACAGCAAAACTGGTTGCTTTTCAGGTGAATTCGGGCTATGATTCATACGGAAAAGAGAAAGGTTTTAATGCCCCAATCAGCGAAGAAGCCGAATTTGCGTATACGACAGCATTGAACCACATGTTGCGTTCCGATTCGAGAAACAAGTTTTTGATCGGCAACCGCACATTCCTTTTCTGGGCGTCCAAAGATGACGAGGCAGGAAAACAAGCAGAAGAAAGCATTTTCAATATGTTTGGATTCACTGAACAGGAAGATGACCCTAATAGAAACGTCGAACAGGTAAGAAAGACGTTTAATGCCATCTACTCTGGTAGTTTAAGAACTTCGCTTGACGACAAATTCTACATTCTAGGGCTTGCACCCAATTCGGCACGAATTGCTGTAACCTATTGGTCGGAACTGCCATTGAAGGACTTTGCTGCTCTTATTCTTCGCCATTTCGAGGATATGGAAATTGCTGACACTCGCAAGGAGAAAAAACCTTATATGGGGCTTCGTTCGATTTTGGCGGCTGTTACATTGGGTGGCAAATCCTCAGAAGCAACCCCCAATTTACCTGAAGCCGTTGTGAAAAGTATTTTCCAAGGAAATCTTTACCCTTATACGTTATTTGCGAGCTGCATACGTCGTATACGTGCTGAGCAAAGCCTGAACATCACCCGTGCAGCCATTCTCAAGGCATATTTGAACAGAATTAATAACCAACAAAAAATAAACGTTATGTTAGATGACAAAAACCCCAACCAAGGCTATCTTTGTGGCCGTCTGTTTGCCGTGCTTGACAAGATTCAAGACGAGGCCAACAACCAACATTCTATCCGCGAACGGTATATGAACTCGGCAAGTTCAACACCTGCGGCAGTATTCGCAACCATTCTCAACCTCTCCTATCACCATTCGGAGAAACTGAATGAGGGGCGGAAGGTTTGGTTTGAGAAAATCAAACAGGAAATCGTTGATAAGATTAGTCCCGACGGTTTCCCGGCTCACCTTGACCTGCAAGATCAAGGAAGGTTCTTTGTGGGCTATTATCAACAAACACAATGGTTTTACACCAAGAAAGAAGAACAAACTGAAGAATAATAACTTAAAAATAATTGAATTATGTCAGAACTGAAAAACAGAATCGATTTCGTTTACATCTTTGATGTACAGGATGGTAATCCAAATGGCGACCCTGATGCAGGCAATCTGCCTCGCGTGGACGCGGAAACAGGTATGGGTCTTGTGACCGATGTGTGCCTCAAACGCAAAGTGCGCAACTATGTGCAGGTGGCTAAAAATTGTGCTGATGGCTATGATATTTTCATTAAGGAGAAAGCAGTACTAAACACACTTATTGACAAGGCACATGACGAAGAAAGTGTAAAAGATGCTAAAGATAAGACTTCTGCAGCCCGTGATGTTATGTGCAAAACGTATTACGACATTCGCACATTCGGTGCTGTTATGTCAACTGGTAAGAATGCAGGTCAAGTGCGTGGACCTATCCAATTTACATTTGCCCGTTCCGTTGATTCAATTGCCACGGCGGAACATTCTATTACCAGAATGGCAGTTGCTACCGAAAAGGAAGCAGAAAAGCAAGGAGGCGATAACCGCACAATGGGTCGCAAGGCCACCGTTCCCTACGGTCTTTATGTTTGCCACGGTTTCGTTTCCGCCAACCTTGCCAAACAGACTGGTTTCTCTGAAGAAGACTTGGATTTGTTCTGGGAAGCTTTGAAAAATATGTTCGATGTAGATCGTTCAGCAGCCCGTGGATTGATGAGTGCTCGGAAACTGATTGTTTTCAAGCATGACTCCTTGTTGGGTAATGCTCCAGCAAATCAGTTGTTTGACCTTGTAAAAGTGGAAAAGTGTATTTCAGATGCTCCGCGCTCGTTTAAGGATTACACCGTCACGGTTGACGAGGGTGCCTTGCCAGTTGGAGTACATGTGGAATATCTGATTTAATAAGATGTACGCCGAAGATGATATGCTCATGTTGTCGGGGATTCAGCACTTTGTGTTCTGTCCCCGACAATGGGCATTGATTCACATTGAACAAGTTTGGGCAGAAAACCGCTTTACGGCAGAGGGCCAAATTTTTCACAAACAAGCTGATGACCCATTCTATAGACAAAAGAATGGGGAGTTTGTGTCGCTGCGTTCGGTTGCCATTTCATCTAAAGCATTGGGATTGTATGGATTCACAGATGTGGTAGAACTGCATCCTTCTGATAGTCCTAACAACTGCATAATGCACCCGTCATATCCTGGCTATTGGAAACCTTATCCCGTCGAATACAAACGTGGTCATGCGAAGCCCGATGAGAGGGATGAGGTGCAACTTGCCGCACAAGTCATCTGCTTGGAGGAAATGCATGGTATTAGGATAGATTGTGGATATTTGTTCTATGGTGAAACGCGACGACGGGAAGAGGTCAAGGTGGACGAAAGGTTAAGACTGTTGACGCAAGAATATGCTGATGAAATGCATAGAGTATATGGCTCTGGGGTCGTCCCAAAAGCATCAAAAAGCCGCAAATGTACCAATTGTTCATTGTTGGATATTTGTCTTCCCGATATGAGAAACAAACCTTTGGCAACTTATTACCTGAAAAAGAATCTATATGAGGAAGCTCCTTAATGTTTTGTATGTCACTACTCCCGAGTCTTATTTGAGCAAGGACGGAATGAATGTGGTGGTATCTGTCAATCAGGTAGAGAAATTCCGTATTCCAATTGTCAATATTGAGGGTATTGTGACATTTGGATATGTGGGTGCAAGTCCTGGACTGATGAAGTTGTGTGCCGATAATGGGGTGGCATTGTCTTTCTTGTCGCCAAATGGTAAGTTTATTGGCCGTTTTCAAGGTCCAGTCCATGGTAATGTGTTGCTTAGAAAGACTCAATATCAAATTGCAGACGATAAGCAACGAGCATTGCACTATGCCAAATTGTTTGTTGCGGGAAAGATTCAAAACTATAGGACAATCCTTCAAAGGTTTATTCGGGACAATGGAAGTAATGGGGAAGTGGGGGCGGCTATTAAATTAATGGAAGTGAGCAAGTCGTGGGCGTTAAACACAAAAGAGGTCTCAAGTTTAATTGGGGTGGAAGGAGATGCTGCGAACACTTATTTTGGCGTTTTTCATAATCTAATGCTGCAGAGGAAAGATGAGTTCCCTTTTCATGGGAGAAATAAGCGTCCTCCAAAAGATGCAGTGAATGCTTTGCTGTCTTTTGTGTATACATTGTTGGCAAATGAAACAGCGGCAGCATTGGAAACTGTTGGTCTTGATCCATACGTTGGTTTTATGCATGCATTGCGCCCAGGACGTACTTCATTGGCATTGGACTTGATGGAAGAAATGAGAGCCTATTTGGGCGATAGGCTTGTGCTTTCGCTTATCAACCGAAAACAAGTAGCGCCAAATGATTTTGTGACACAAGGTGAAAGTGGGGTATTGATGACTGATGATTGCCGCAAAACAGTTTTAACGGCATGGCAAAACAGAAAGAAGGAAACGATAGTCCATCCCTATTTGGAGGAAAAGATTCCTGTTGGATTGTTGCCATACGTCCAAGCGTTGTTGTTGGCGAGGGCAATCAGAGGTGACATTGATGATTATCCTGTCTTTTTGATTCATTGAGCTTATGATGGTTTTGATAACATACGATGTGGAGACTTTGACTCCTAGTGGCGCAAGACGGTTGCGCCGTGTGGCCAAAGAGTGTCAGAATTATGGCCAACGCGTACAAAACTCTGTTTTTGAATGTGTGTTGACCGAAGCTCAATTTACGGTTTTGAGAGATAAAATATCGTCAATAATTGATGAGGGAAAAGACAGTGTCCGTTTCTATTTTCTAGGAAATAATTGGAATAATAAGGTGGAGTACATCGGAATGAAAACTTCTTTTGATGTCACTTCGGAATTGATTATTTGATGTCGCGAAATGCTAGCATTGCAAAAAATGTAGTATTTTCGCGACATCTGTTAATCAATACATTATTATTTGTTTCTAATCTATCGATAATTTGATTAATAATTTAAAGTTCGGTTCGCGGAATAGGCTGCATAAGATGTTGAATTTCTGATGAATTGAACCTGAGCGGTCGCGCCCCACGTGGGCGCGTGGATTGAAACTTGCAGAGTTGTTGTTGTTGCAGAGAGTTGCAGTCGCGCCCCACGTGGGCGCGTGGATTGAAACTCGGGCGAAGGCTCGACCAAGACGATGTCGAACGTCGCGCCCCACGTGGGCGCGTGGATTGAAACCTTGTAGTTGTTTATCGTTTCTATCAGATTTGCCAGTCGCGCCCCACGTGGGCGCGTGGATTGAAACACCGACAAAAATTTTGAAATTTGTGAAATTTTTTGGTCGCGCCCCACGTGGGCGCGTGGATTGAAACGGCAAGGCATTAAGAATATACAAGTGCTCGTCGTGCACGTCGCGCCCCACGTGGGCGCGTGGATTGAAACCTTCGACATGTTCCTCGCCACGTCGGACACTATGGTCGCGCCCCACGTGGGCGCGTGGATTGAAACCTTCCTCTGGGGCTTTT